>NZ_AZAY01000022.1 GCF_001021165.1 Marinitoga sp. 1197 | reverse complement strand
TGCCATATTAATTCTTTTACTTTTTCTTCGAATATTTGTCCTGTTTCTTTTTCATGTTGTGAAAGTAAATCATATACTTGTTCTTTTGTAAAGTATGGCACTTCTAAGTGTTCTGCTATGTTGAATGGACTAGCATTGTCTTCTAATATTCCACTTAGATATCCTACGCTTATTAATATTACACTTCTGAGTTTGTATCCTTGCCTTGAATGATATATTTCTCTTATTGTATGTAAAAATTCATTCATTAATTCTTGATTATTCAATTTTTCAAATTCATCAATCATTAATATTATTTCTTTCTTTTGTTTTTCATATAAATCTATTATATATTCATCCAATTCATTTATTTTTTTTATTTTGCTATTCTCATATTGAATATTATAGGATACTTTTAAATAAAATTTGACTTTCCTATTTAAATATTCTATAAATTCTCTTTCTGTTTTTATACTTCCTATACTTTCAAATGATATAAATATTGGTAAATATTTATCTTTTATTTTTTCAACTATATCATTTAACAATGTTGTTTTTCCGCTTTGTCTTGGTGCTGATACTGTAAAATATCTCCAATTTTCTATATGATCAAGCGCCTCTTTCATTATATCGGGTCTCTCAATATAATAACATGTCTTTTTATCAACAGGACCACTTGTGCAGAATCTCCTCATCGTCTCACCTCCGGTGTTACGCGCCTACGGCGGGTTTTAGGATTAAAATTTAATATCAGGGTGTCCAATTAGTAAAGCAAGCGAAAACTCGCAGATTGTCCGAAAAAATAGCAAATGAAGCCGGTCAATTTTGCACGGATGCAAAATTGAGTGAAGCCGAACATGGATGTGAGTCTGATACGACCGGCGAGAATGAGCTATTTTTGAGGATTAACAATCAAGGTTTGAGCGACTTTACTTTTTGGACATCGTATTTAATATTTTAAATAAAAACTTTTCAATATTTTCAAAGAAAATATTCACACTTACAGCGGGTACTGGTTTATATTTCTTTGATTTTTAAAAAATTAAAAAACTATTAAATAATTACGGTGTAATTATTTAACCTACAGCGAGTTTTTGGACTAAAAACTTTGGTTTTTAATTAACACTATCAAAATCTTCGGGCTTACGCTCTCTTACTTGAAATTCTACAGTATCTTTATGCTAATTATACCATAATTATTTTTTTAATATATAATACGATGTCCAAAAAGTCAAATTCACTCAGGCAGCTCGATTGCTTATCCTTAAAATTATTCATTCCCAGCCGTTGTTCAGATTTTTCATCCATGAAAAAGCTTCACTCAAAAAAACGTTCTGTTTTTTTGACGTCTTCCATTCACTCTTAGATTTTTTATGATAAAAAATCTAAGGGGAAAAGATTTATAATTATATAATAAAAATTATTTTTTCCAATTACCCTCTGTAAGCGAGCGATAGCTCAAAAGTTTTTTTATTAAAATCTAATTTTTTAATTCAATAACCCACCGTAGGTGTGTTAAGGGCAATCTTCGAGACTTCGTTTCATTTGAGACTTTTTAGACAGCCTAATACATAATATAAAACCAGACTTTTCGCTCGATTTTTATGTTAATTTAATAATATAGTTAATATTTTTTATTCAATATTTTTGCTTATATTTTCCGTATATTCGTCTGGTAATGTGAAATATCCTATTATTGCAAATATATTAGCTACGAAAGTTAATATAAATCCAACTAAAACTATTGACAATATTAATCCCCATAATAAAAATTTTGATGCTTTATAAAAATTATCATTTCCAAAATAATCACCCATTAGATTATATACTTTTATTTTATAAATAACTGGTATTATCATTGCAGCTATATATATTACAAGCATTAAAAATAAATTTGGCATATTACTCATGATATACATATCAGGTTCTATAATGGTTCTAAAAAATGACCCAAATATCCCCAAAAAACCAACAAAATAGATTATATATATTACTACTTCAGATAATAATAAATAATTAAATATTCTTTTGTCTTTAACAGCTTCACTAATTTTATACACTCCAATTAATTCTAAAATTATACCTAAAATCCCAAAATGTCCAAACATTCCCAAAATTCGCCCAACTCCAGCTAATATTTTTGAATTTTTTAAATTCATTCTATTCCCTCCTTCTCAATATAATTTATATTTAAAAATCCAATTATTTCAAACATCTTTAATATTAAAATTAACATGGAATTTACTATTATGATTATTAAAGCAATTGACGTTATAAATCCAATACCATCCAATACCCACTTTGCAAATAATATATAAGAAAAAATAAGTATAATTAATTTTATAACTATCAATTTTAAAACAAATAGAAATTCTTTATTTAAAGTTCTTTTATAAAGAGATTTATAGGCTATTCTTTCAAAAAATAAAGATATTATATAAGAAAAAAAGGCTAAAGATATTATTGACATATGATCTTTTATACCTGTATATATATAATATTCCATACTTTTTAATGAATAAAAACTATCATTATCTCCACTTTTAAATATGGAAATTATTGTTTGCGGAACAAAAAAATTAATTACAGTATAAAATAAAAACAGTGAAATTACAAAATAATAAAATAATTTTTTATCATTTAACCTTTCACTAATAATATAAATACCTATAAACTGAATAATTAAACCCGCTAAACTCAGATTTTCAATAAATTCTAATATCATTCCAATAGCAATCATATATCTTGCTGTTTTAAAACTCACACAATTCTCCCCCCTTTTTTTAAATTTTTATTAATTGATAAAAACATTATTATTATACCAATTTTTTATTAATTTTCAATATTATTTTAAAAATAATTGTTATAAAATATTTTATATAAATAAAAACAGCCCTTATTTTCAAGGGCTGTTAGTAGTTATTATGTAATCTTATATATTTTTAATTACTAACGCTGTTCCCATTCCTCCGCCTATACATAATGATGCTAATCCATATTCTACATTTCTCTTTTTCATTTCATATAATAAAGTTACTGTTATTCTATTCCCTGACGCCCCTATTGGATGTCCTAATGCTATTGCTCCACCATTTACATTTGTTCTTTCCATAAACCATTTTTTTGTAAGTCCATATTTTTCACTAAGTTCTTTTATTACTCCTAATGACTGCGCTGCAAATGCCTCGTTTAATTCTAATAATTCCATTTGTTCTAATTTTATTCCCTTCTTTTCTACAAGATTTGTTATTGCTGCTACTGGTCCCATTCCCATTATACTTGGATCAACACCACCCTGTTCATAGGCTATTATTTCTGCTAATGGGATTAATCCATATTTTTTCACTGCTGTTTCTGAGGCTATTATTATTGCACTTGCTCCATCATTTATTCCTGATGAATTTCCTGCTGTTACTGTTCCATCTTTTTTGAATGCTGGTCTTAGTTTTGCTAATGTTTCTTTAGTTGTTCCAAATCTTGGATATTCATCTGTATCAAATATTTTTGTTTCTTTTCTTGTTTTTATTTCTATTGGTACTATTTCGTCTTTAAACTTTCCTTCTTTTATTGCTTTTTCTGCTCTTTGCTGACTTGTTGCTGCAAATTCATCCTGCTCTTCTCTTGTTAATCCATATTTTTCTACTATATTTTCTGCTGTTATTCCCATGTGATATTGATTAAAAACATCTGTTAATCCATCATAAACCATATGATCTATCATTTCTATGTTTCCAAATTTTAACCCAAATCTTGATTTTGCTGGTAGTAACATAGGAGCATTTGACATACTTTCCATACCAGCAGTTACTATAATTTCTGCATTTCCTAATTTTATTTCATTTGCTCCTAACATTATTGCTTTCATTCCACTTCCACATACCATATGTACTGTATATGCTGGTTTTTCTACTGGTATTCCAGCATATATTGCTGCTTGTCTTGCTGGCCCCATTCCTTGACCTGCTATTAATACGTTCCCTACTATTGTTTGGTCTATTTGTTCTGGAGTTACACCTGCTTGCTTCATTGCTGCTTTTATTGCCTCTGCACCTAATTCTGCTGCTTTTTTATCTTTTAATGTTCCTCCAAAGCTCCCTATTGCGGTTCTTTTTGCACCTACTATATATACTTTTTCCATTTTTTGTCCCCCTTTTTTTAGAATGCTAACTTATAATACCAATCCACCATCTACACTAAGTATATGACCTGTTATGAAACTCGATTCATCACTTGCGAGAAATAATGCCGCATTTGCTATTTCTTCTGGTTCTCCCATTCTTTGTAATGTTGTTTTGTTTTTTACTATTTCTATTACTTTTTCTGGCAAATCTTTTGTCATTGGTGTTTTTATAAATCCTGGTGCTATTGCATTTACCCTTACCTGTGCTCCTTTTCTTGCAAATTCTTTTGCCCATGTTTTTGTCATTGCTATTACTCCACCCTTTGTTGCCGCATAGTTTGTTTGTCCTATGTTTCCATATATTCCAACTACTGATGATATGTTTATTATTGATCCTTTACCCGCTTTTATCATTTCTGGTCCAAATTGTTGTGTCATGTTAAATACACCTTTTAAGTTTACATCTATTACCATATCCCAATCTTCTTCACTCATTTTCTGTATTAATGCATCTCTTGTTATTCCTGCATTATTTACTAATACATCAACTTTTCCTTCTTCTTTTATTACTTTTTCTTTAAATTCCTCTATTGCTTTTCTGTCTGTTACGCTTAATTTATAACCTTTCACATTTTTATATTCCTTTTCTAATTCTTTTAATGCTTCTTCATTTAAATCACATGCATATACTTTTTTAGCTCCTTCTTTTGCAAATTTTTCCACCATGGCTTTTCCTAATCCTCTTGCTCCCCCTGTTACTATACATACTTTTCCTTCTAATCTCATTCTTTTTTACCTCCTTGTTTTTTTTCTTGTTGTCTTTTATGCATTTCCTGAGCTATATATGAAGCTACATCATCCGCATATGTGTTAGCACCAAATCCTGCATCATAACCTATTTCTTTCACTAATTCATGAGTTATTCTTGGTCCGCCTGCTATTAATATTACTTTGTCTCTTATACCTTCTGCTTCTAATAATTCTACTAACTCTGTAAGATGTTTTATGTGAATATTTTTTTGTGTAACTATTTGAGAAACAAGTAATACATCAGCATCAAACTCTATTGCTTTAGCCACAAATTCTTCGGGCGGAACTTGACTTCCCATATTTAATGTTTCAAACATTTTGTATCTCTCTAATCCGTAATGTCCTGCATATCCTTTCATATTCATTATTGCATCTATACCAACAGTATGAGCATCTGTTCCTATACATGCACCTATTACTCTAATTTTTCTTCCTATATTCTTTTCAATAAATTCATCTGTTTCTTCCATTGACCATGTTGTCGATTCTACTTTTGGCACATGTATCGAGGTATAATCAACCGTATGGGTACAACTTCCATATGCAATTATAAATGTGAAACCTTTTGTTAATTCTTTATGATAAACTACCATAGGTTCTTCAAAACCCATTTTTTTCATCAATTGTTTTGCAGCTTCTACTGCTTCATCACCATCTGGTACCGGCAATGTAAAGCTAAGCTGTGTTTTCCCATCATTCATTGTGTCTCCATATGGTTTTATTGCTTTTAAATTTAATGTTTTATCAAAATCTTTTTTCTCTGTAGAATATAATCCTCCACTCATGGTCTTTCAGCCTCCAACATTATTTTAATAAACGGATTAATGTAATTTTCTCCTTTTTCAAATACTCCATCTAATCCTTTTCCACCATCAATTGGTCTTTTTATATTTGCAAATGTCCCTTTTGATAATGATACAAATAATCCATCATGCATCATTTTTTCTAATAATTCTATTGATTTATCTAACACTTCTTGTGCTCTTTTTTGAATAATTCCATCTTTTTTGAATTCTATTTCATCTCCAAGGTTTTTCAAATTATTGAATATGTATCTAGCATTTTCTATTGATAAATATCTATCTGACATAAATGGTGTATGTATTGCTTCTGTTAGCATTCCAAGTAATTGAATGCCCTGATGTGTCCATATTGATATTACGTTAAACAGAGCATCCTGAACATGCCCTTTAAATATATTTCCTGTCATATATTTTGTTGGCGGCATATATTTCAACGGTGCTTTAGGGAATATTTCTCTTAACATTTGTGCCTGAGCTAATTCATATAAGAAACCATTTGTAAGATCTGGATTCATTTCAAACGCATGTCCCAATCCCATTTGTTCTTCTGGTATTCCGGCCATCAATGCAAGTTGTTCATTTATTAAATCTGAGGTTAATACTGTGTGAGCTTCTTCATATGCATCTGCTGTTGTTAGATAATTATCTTCGCCTGTATTTATTATTATTCCTGAAAATCCATTTATTACACGTGAGAAATATTGATCTATTATTGTTCTTTTCATATTAATATCTCTAAATAGTATTCCATATAATGCGTCATTAAGCATTACATCAAGCCTTTCCATAGCGCCCATTGCTGATATTTCAGGCATACATAAACCCGATGCATAATTAACAAGTCTTATATATCTTCCAACCTCTTCTCCAACTTCATCAAGTGCTTTTCTCATTATTCTAAAATTTTCTTGTGTTGCATATGTACCACCAAAACCTTCTGTTGTTGCTCCATATGGCACGTAATCCAATAAACTCTGCCCTGTTGTTCTAATAACTGCAATTATATCTGCTCCCTGTCTTGCTGCCGCTTGTGCTTGGACAACATCTTCATATATATTTCCTGTGGCGACTATTACATAAAGGTATGGTTGAGCGCCTTCACCTAAGTTTTTTATATACTCATTTCTTTTTTTTCTATTATTCTGAATTTTTTTTATCATATTATCAACGAATGGTTTTATTGCTTCTTTTGCTTTTTCAGGAGAATATATTTTTATTTTTGATAAATCTATTTCTTCTTTTGCAATTTTTTCCGCTATTTCCTGAGGGGTTAGTCCTGTTTCTAATATTGCATTTCCCAATAAAAATGCTGCTCCTTGATCTAATAATCCGATTTCTTTTATATGTTCTACAACGACATTTGGTAATGGAACTTCATTTTCATCAATTCCATCTATTCCTAATAGCCTACATATTGTTCTTTCTACAGATACTGTAGATTTTCTATCTACAAAATCCTGAACGTCTTCTGCTATTTTTTTTGCCAGACTTCTTGCATATTCAATTTTTTTTATATCCAATCCTAATTTACTCATTAAGTGTTTCCTCCTTTTTTAACTTTTCAATTGTTTTTATTAACTCTTCATCTATTTTTAACAGTTTTGCTATCGTTAATGCTTCTTCTGGAACAATTTCCTCATTTTCTTCAATTAATGAATAATCTATTATTTCCGTTATGTTTTCTGGAGTTATATTGCTTTTTAATTTTTCTTTTTTTATTCCTTTTATTCGTAATTTTCTTATATTTTTATCGGCCACGTTATTAAAATGCGTTGTTATTAATGTTATTGAATTATGTTTATTAAGTATTTGAATTACACTTTTTACTATTAGTTTTCCTTCATGTGGATTGGTATTTCGGGCTAATTCATCAAGTAATATCATTGCATTATTTTTTTCTTTTATATACTTTAATATTTCATTTAGTTTTAACATTTCAGCTGCGTATGATGATAATCCGTTTAGCGTTGATTGATAATCACCTGATATAAGAAATATTTTGTTTATTATTTTCATTTTAGCGAAATTTGCTGGAATATAGAACCCATATTGCAAAAGATATTGAGCTAATGCAATTGTCCTTAATATCACTGTTTTACCTGTCATATTTGCTCCAGTTATTAATGTAACACCTTTTTTTAATTTTATATTTATTGGTTGATATTTCCTGTTTTTTAATCTATCTTTTATTAATGGATTATATAATCCATTAATACATATTTGATTTGATAATTCAGGTCTGGTTAATTTATATTCTATAGCCTGCTGTGATTTTGCTATTACAAAATCAAGTTCTCCTATGTCATCTAATGCCTGTTTTAATGCTTCTTTATATTTTTTTAATTTATTTGTTAGTTTTTCTCTTATTTTGTTCTCAATTTCAATTTCTTTTATGTATAATTTTTCTTTTTCTTTGTCGTTTGCTTTTTTTCTTTGCTTTCTTACTTCTTTTAGTTCTGTTGAATATGAATCATATATATAAAATGTTGGTAAATTTGTGTTATCTGGATCAAGGATTTTTATAACTTCTTTAAGATCGGGCATTTTTAGATATGAAAATGTTGCTTCTTTTCTTATTTTTTCATAATATATTGAAAAATTTTTTATTTCATATAGTTCTATATCATCTAATATATATTCACTGTTTATTCTTTCTATAGTTCTTTTTATATCTTTTATATACATTAAATTATGTTTTATTTTTTCTATTTTTTCTTTTTCTTTATTTATTTTCTCTATTGTTTCTTCTATTTTGTCTAATTCACATTCTATACTATCTTTATCTATGAGAAATTTTAAATTTTTTAATAAATCTTTTCCTAACGGTGTTATTATTTCTAATTTTTGAAATAAATAATCTAATTCAACCATAATCCATCTTCCCTTACATTTATTATTGGTATATCTGTTAATTTACTTAATCTTTTTTTTATTTCATTAGAATCCAATATATATCCTTGTGGTGAATATGGATTTATTGTTATCGCTATTAGATAGGTTTTTTTTAAAACTTTTATTTTACCACCTTTTTTTGTATATATTTTATATGTTTCCGGGGTTATAAAGATTTTTGTGAAATCTTTTACTATGATTTCTACATTTTTTAAATCTTTTTGTTTTATTAAATATTTCAAGAATTTTTCCGTTAACGCTCCTGTTAAATATATTTTTTTTCCATATTCGAGTATATGTTTTTCTAAATTTTTAAATGAAAGTAATGATTTTATAGGTAATTTTTCTATTTTTTCTGCTATTGTATATATGCCATCACTCAGATTTTTTATTTTTTCTTTTTCTTCTGTTTCATCTAATTGAATCATTTTTACTGTATGAATGGTTCTTTTTACCAGCTCATTTATATTTATTGTTAATGCTGCACCTGTTGCAAGAATCATTGCATCTGTTATTACTGGAGAAGCGGGGCTTAATCTAGATAAAGCCCCATCTATTAATACCATTTCTGCTCCAAAGGTTTTTAACTTTTCTATTAATTGTTTTAGTTTTTCAGCACTTTGAGGACCAGCTAATATTATTTTTCCTTTTTCCAATGATTTAGCTATTATTATTCTTCCTAAGGAAGTTCTTAGTTCATCCTCTATTGATAATATTTCAGATGTAAATCTTTTTTGTTTATAAAATCTTTCTGCTGTTGCAAATATTGTTCCTTCCTTTATTGTTATTTCTGGTTTTGGCGTGACAGTCACTTGATCTATTGATTCACCATCTATTCCTATAGAGGTTATCCCTATTTTTTTGTCTAAATGTTTTATAACATAATTCAATGTTTCTGTTTTTCCTGTGTTTTTTTCTAACCCGACTATTGATATACTTTCAAATTCCACTTTTTATTCTCCTTTAAATAATACAAGAGCTTCTCCATCAACTGCAAGTTTTCCATTTTCTTTTATTATTTGTGTTGTTAGTATTAATCTCGATTTTTCATTTATTTTTTCTTTTACAATAATTTTTATTGTTATTTCTTCATCAAGATATATGGGTTTTAAGAATTTTGTATCCTGTTTCATATATATTGTTCCAGGACCAGGAAATTCCATTCCTAAAACAGCAGAAATTAGTCCTACGCTTAGAATACCATGTGCTATTCTTTTTTTAAATACTGTTTTTGATGCAAATTCTTCATCTAAATGAACTGGATTTTTATCACCTGTGATCTCTGCAAATGTTTCCACCATTTTTGCCGTAATTTTCCTTTTTACTTCATATGTTTGATTTAATTTTATTTCTTCATATTTCATTTTTTATCCCCCAAATGTTCATATTTTTCTCTTAACTTTGCTCTTTCATGTCTTTCTAAATGATTTGGCTCAAGAGAGATTCTATCCTTACTGTCAAATAATCCTGCTACTCCATACCATTTGTATTTTTCCCTATATATTGTATCGTCTACATCCGTTGTTGTATCTTCTGGTTCATGATATGTTGTTATTACACCTTCATAATTTCTGAGTATTACAGTATGATCTGTTTGAGAAATTAAATAATTCGGCATTAATCTTATCTTACCACCACCACCTGGTGCATCTACAACAAATGATGGTACAGCAAAACCAGATGTGTGACCAATTAATGATTCCATTATTTCGAGACCTTTTGCTACTGAAGTTCTGAAATGTTCTATTCCCTGAGATAAGTCACATTGATATATATAATATGGTCTTACCCTTATTTTCACCAGTTGATGAACTAATTCCATCATTATATATTTGCTATCATTTATTCCTCTTAATAATACTGTTTGATTTCCAAGTGGTATTCCTGCATCTGCAAGTTTTCTACATGCTTCTGTTGATTCTGGAGTTATTTCTTTTGGATGATTAAAATGAGTATTTAACCAGATCGGATGATATTTTTTCAACATATTTACCAGTTCATCTGTTATTAATTGTGGAAATACTACCGGTGTCCTCGTTCCTATTCTTATTATTTCAACGTGAGGTATTTTTCTTAATTCTTTTAATATATATTCAAGCATTGGTATTCCAACCATTAATGCGTCTCCACCAGATAATAATACATCTCTAACTTGTGGCGTGTTTCTTATATATTCTATCGCAGCATTTATTTCATCCATCTTTTTATGAGCATCAGTTTGTCCTGCAAATCTTCGTCTTGTACAATGTCTACAATACATTGAACACATGTCTGTAATTAAGAATAAAACTCTATCTGGATATCTATGAGTTAATCCAGGTGCTGGTGAATCTTCATCTTCATGTAGAGGATCTAACATATCCCATACGCCTTTTACTAATTCTTTAGATGTAGGAACAGCCTGTCTTCTAATCGGACATTTTGGATTATCCGGATCCATTAATGAAGCATAATATGGTGTTATAGCCATTCTCAAAGTTTTTAACGCATTTCTTACTCCATCTTCTTCTTCGGGTGTGAGATTTATTATCTGTTTTAATGTATCTACATCTGTTATTCTATTTTTTATTTGCCAATGCCAATCATTCCATTGTTCTTCTGTAACATTTTTCCATAGTGGTATTTCTGTGTAATGTCTTCTTTTTTCCATTATTCCCCCCCTAACTATATATATAACTTCTCAAATAATTCTCTTATTTTTTTTGATTCTCTTAATATTTGAAGTGTTAATTCGGCATGCCCTTTTGTGTATCCATTTCCTATTATCATTGTTATATCTTTTCCAACACCTTCTGCTCCTAATGCTGCTTTGGTAAATGAAGTTGCCATTGAAAAGAAATAAACGATTCCTTCATCTTTCGTTATTAATATTGAGGACATTTCCGTATTTGGAACATTTACATTGTTTATCGTTACATCACAATATTTTCCATTCGTAACTTTTAAAACCTTTTCATATATTTCCACAGGTTTCGTTGCGTCTGCTACTATTACCTCATGAGCAATATTCATTTCTCTTATTCTTTCAGCATTTTTTTCAGAATATTCCACCACTATTACTTTACCTTTATCACCAGCATTTTTCATTGCTTGATACGAACATAACACTCCTGATTTTCCACCACCACCTATAATACAAACTGTATCTCCTTCTTTCACCAATTTATCTACCTGTGCTGGTGCTCCTGCCACATCTAGTGCTGCCAATGCTAATTTTTCTGGTATATCTTCTGGTAACACTGCATAAAGACCTGTTTCAAATAATATTGCCTGACCTTCAATATCTACTTGATCATTTTCTAAATTTATATTTTTTATTTTTTCTATTTTTAATGGTGTAAGAGATAATGATACTAGTGTTGCTATTTTATCACCAATTTTTAAAGTTTTATCTGGAAACTCTGGTCCTATCTCTTTTACAGTACCTATTAGCATTCCACCAGAACCTGTTACTGGATTTTGCATTTTTCCTCTTTCATTTACTATTTCAAGAATCATTTTTTTCATTTTTTCAGTGTCATGATTACATACCTCTTTTATCTGGGTAAAACTTGCAGAGTCTATATTTAATGTAATTACATCTATTAATATTTCATTTGAATATATTTTCATATCATTATCTATTTTTTTTGCTGCTTGGGGTAATAATCCTTTTGGTTCTATTACTCTATGTGTTCCAAATGGACAACCTTTTTTCATAACTTTACCTCCTGATATTTAATATTTCTCTTGCTTCATCCGGTGTAGCTATTTCTCTTCCGAATTCCTTTGCTATTCTTACTATCCTTTCTACTAATTGCGCGTTTGATTTTGCTAATTCTCCTTTTTTATAATATATATTATCTTCAAATCCTACTCTTACATGACCTCCCATTAATATCGCATGAACAGCTAATGGTAGTTCATATCTTCCTATACCCGCTACTGTCCATGTTGAACTATCTGGTATATGATTAACTAAATAAACGAGATCATCTATTTCACCTGGAATTGCTCCAGGAACTCCCATAACAAAATCAAAATGTATAGGAACATCCAATAATCCTTTTTTTACCAGACTTAATGCATTTGCTATATGTCCACGCTCAAATACTTCGATTTCAGGTTTTATACCTCTTTTTTTCATTTCATCTGCAAATTTTTCCATATACTCTTCTGAATTTACGAATATATCTCTTCCGAAATTTGTTGTTCCTGCAGATAATGTTGCCATTTCTGGATTTAATTCAAGGGGTTGTTTCCTTTGCTCGAATGTATGGTACACAGCTCCTCCTGTCGATGGCTGAAATATCATATTACATTTAGTTTCTATTTTTTCTTTTATTTCTTTATATACTTCATATGATTGTGTAGGTTCTCCCTTTTCATTCCTTGCATGAACATGTGCTATAGAGGCACCTGCAAGGTAGCACTCGTATGCTGCCTGAGCTATTTCATCAGGCGTGAGTGGTAGATTTGGCTGTTGTTTTCTTGTAACTTCAGCGCCGGTTAAAGCTACTGTAATTACTAATTTTTCCATTATTTCCCCTTCCTTTGTTTATCTTTTGGAACAACACATGTTCCACTTGCTCTACATACCACTATCGGTTTTTCAAGATAATCTGCCGCTGAATCTGATATATCAGGCCTTGGTGTTATTACTTTTTTTGCTTCAAACACCATTTTTCTCGATGTATTTCCAACTTTTACAATTTCACCTGTCACTTCTACATAATCCCCAGCATATACCGGAGCTATAAACTCTATATTATCATATGCTTTAAATAACCCTTCATCTCCATCATGTCTAATTAGTAATTCTGTTGCAACGTCCCCAAACAACTGAAGAATTTTTGCACCATCTACAAGATTCCCTCCATAATGCGCATCATGAAGACTCATTCTAACTCTTATCATTACCTTTTCTCCCATAATTATCCTCCTTAAATTTCCATAATTTTTAAATCTTCTGGAATTATTAATTCTGCTTCTGTTATTGCTTTTAATTCATCTATTTTAATATCTGGAGCAATTTCTTTTAATACTAATCCTTCATCTGTTGGTTCTATTACAGCATATTCTGTAACTATTAAATCTACTCTTCTTGATGAAGTTAAAGGCAAATTACATTTTTTTACAATTTTTGGTTTTCCTTTTGCTGTATGTGTCATGGCTATTATAACTTTTTTCGCACCAGTAACAAGATCCATTGCTCCGCCCATTCCAGGTATTAATTTTCCAGGCACCATCCAGTTTGCTAAATGTCCTTCTTCATCTACTTGAAGACCTCCTAAAACTGTATAATCTAAATGCCCTCCTCTTATTAAAGCAAATGAAAATGCAGTATCAAACGTCATGGCACCAGGCAAGGTATTTATAAATTTGCCTCCTGCATTGGTTAAATTGAGATTCGCATATTCTTCTGATATTTCAGAACCTATTCCTAACACACCATTTTCTCCATGAAAAAATATATTCATTTCTTTCGGTACATAATTTGCAACCAATGTTGGTAACCCTATACCTAAATTTACTATATTTCCAGGTTTAAATTCTTTTGCTACTCTTTTAGCAATTCTTTCTTTTGGATTCATTATTTTCTCCCCCTTATTACGACATAATCAACAAGTGCTCCTGGAATATGAACTTCATCCGGACCAAATGTTCCCGTTGGAACTATTTCATCAACTTCAACTACTACAATGTCTGCTGCCATTGCTATTATTGGATTAAAATTTCTTGCAGTAAATTCAAATTGCAAATTGCCAACATAATCACATCTTTTAGCTTTAACCAATGCAATCTTAGCTTTTATAGCCTTTTCAAGTATATAGCTTTTTCCATTTATTTCTATAATTTGTTTTCCTTCTTCTACTACTGTACCTATTCCAGTAGGCGTTAATATTCCACCAAGTCCTACTCCGCCTGCTCTAATTTGTTCAATTAATGTACCCTGCGGGACAAGTTCAACCTCTAATTCTTTCTCTATATATTGTCTTTGTGTTTCTTTATTTGTTCCTATATGTGAAGTAATTACTTTTTTTACTAATTTGTGAAAAATTAATCTACCTATTCCTTTATCTTCAAATGACGTGTCGTTACAAATAATCGTTAAGTTTTTTTTATTTTGTTTTATTAACTCATCAATTAATAACTCAGGTGTTCCAACAGTTAAAAATCCCCCAATCATTAAGCTATCTTCGTTGTTAACAAAAGAAATAGCCTCTTCGGCTTTTACTACTTTCAACTAACTCACCCCTCTATTTTTTATTTATGAAAAATTCTTCATAGTTATTATATCTTTTTTAACATTTGATACAAAACTGAAAAAAGAGCGTATAATTACAAATATCAATGCCAATTCTTATTTAATCTTTTTTAATGAAATTTTTTTCATTCTTTCATATATGAAATAATAATTTTATGCATACTAAAATTATTAGCATTTTAAAATTATAATAACGAATGTACAACATCGTATAATAAATAAAAAAAACGAATCAAAAAGATTCGTTTTTAGATAATCGCTCCTTTGAATAAATATTAAATTTAATTTATATTTTATAACTTTCTATTTCAAATAAATAAAATTTTAAATACTCAGTTTCCAATATATTGTATATTACGGGATGATCTGGACATTGCGAACCTTTATATATCTGTTTTAATAATATTTTATTGTCTTTCGCAGCATCAAATATTATTTTTTTAAACTCTTCTTCATATACTAATTGGGTACATGATGCTGTTGCAAATAACCCTTTATTTTTTGTTGTTCTCATTGCTCTAAGATTTAATTCTTTATACCCCCTTATAGCATTTTTTATTGATTTTCGTGATTTAGCCAATGACGGGGGATCTATAATTACAAAATCAAAATATATATTAGCATCATCAAATTTTCTTAGTTGGTCAAATGTATTTGTTTCATATAATTCATATTTATCTTTTGGAATATTGTTTATTTTTAATGTGTGTTCCAATACATATAATGCTCTATCTGAATAATCCAGGAATGTAACATGTTTGGCATTACCCATCAGCGCATGTACTCCAAAATTCCCTGTATACGCAAATCCATCTAATACTGTCTTATTATTTGCCATTTCTTTTACTTTTAAGGCATTATATCTCTGATCCAGGAAAAATCCCGTTTTCTGCCCTAATGTGTCTGCAAAAAATTTAATCCCATTAATTTCAAATGGTATTAACTCCGGTCCTTCTTTATATATCCATCTTTCTTCATAATCAAATCCTTCGATTTTAGCATTTTTTTCATCATCTTTTTCAAATATTCCATCTGGGTTAAATAATTCTATTAAAGCATCTATTATATATTTTTTTAATCTGTATATTCCAAGTGTATTTACCTGTATTACAAAGTAATTTTCAAATTTATCTATGATTAATCCCGGAAAATAGTCACCCTCTCCAAAAATCAATCTAAATGTTTTTTCTTTTTTAAAGAATAATTTTCTATATTCATATGCATTTTTTATTTTATTTTTTATCCACTCATAATTTATTGTCTCATGTTTTTTTGTAAGAAGGCGTACTCTTATTTTTGAATTGTTATTTATATATCCACGACCAACGAATTTTTTATTATAAAAAACATCTACAATATCTCCATTATCATAATCCCCCAGTATTTTTTCTATTTCATTTTCATATACCCATGAGTGTCCATTTAATATTCTTGATTTTATATTATTTTTCAAATATATATTAGCCATTGTATCTCTCCTTATAATTAATATAATTAAAATCAATATTATTATACCACATAAAAAGCACCACATTATGTGGTGCTTTTAGAATCTCTCATATTAAAATCCTACTGACATATTGATATTCACAGATGTATTTCTTGCATTGAACAATTCTTCTAGAGCTTGTGCCTGTGTGCTCAACGAAGCATGAACTTCAGCAAGATATACATTCATACCAAACCCACCATTAAATGTCCAGTATTCAAATGTATCATAATCTGTATTAATACTATAATTCTTTATTTCTGCCCAGAATGGTAAAAATCCCCAGAATAATCTTTGACCAGCAGCTACTCCCCATACAAAATCATTTGTTTCCGGTGCATATTCAATTGATGGAACAAAATCCAATAATATTGGTAAAGTTATAAAAAATGTCATTTTCCATGGTTTGAAATCTGTAAAACTTTTTTCATCACTAATATGGGCAATATTAAAATTCTCAAATTCAAGAGTCTCTGTGCTATAATCAACCTCCGCAAATGTATGGGATTTATATATTCCTATACCTTCTGCTATTGGTATATCTTTAATTCCAAATCCTATTGCAGGATAATCTTTTCCAGCAACAAAACCAACATCTAATGTGATAATACCATTGTTTAAGAGTTTATCCATAAGCATATCCATTTTATCAAATATTTTATCTGGACCATCATGTAATAATGAATAATTATATGGAAGGTTATTTATATCATCTGGAAATGCTGTAATGATATAATATCTATCTCCATCTCCTGCCCTTACAACATCATAAATAGGAATATAACTTTTTATTGTCCCTCCAAAAGAAAAATCCTTCCCTTTTAGTCCTACATGTAATCCACCTCTTGCTAACAATGCATTTCTAAAATCAAGAGTTTTTAAATTATGTTTGTCAATATTTTGTATAGTAAATTCTGGTGATAAAACAAAACTACCTAGTTTTAATTTTGCAAACATATTAAATTCAACATTTCTGCTTAAAATATTTGAATCACTTAAATCATAATAATTCTCTTCATTTCCAAATATGTTTAAGTCTATTACTTCTTCCAAAGAATCTAAACTTTCCTGAATTAAACCAGATTTTATTCCTCCATTTATTTCTATAAAATTTCTTGCAGACCACGAAACCAATGCGGAATTCAAATCTTTATTCCATGGAGATAGTGGTTCAATTTGCGAAAAACTTAAAACGCTAAATACAAGTAGTAATACTAACAAAATTTTTTTCATATTTCCCCCTCGCTTTCTTAATTATCTTCCTATTTACTTATCGTATATATTTTAAAAAACTTTATTATTGCTATCTAATTAATATTATACAACATTTTTTTTATTTTTTCAACTTATTTTTTATTATTTAAAAACAGTGGGGCTATAAGCCGGATTCTGTTTTATCGGTCATTTATCTAAGCGGTCTACCTGGAAGAGGCTAAAAAGCATGCCGGGCAAGCTTACTCTTCCTATTTGACCTTGCTCAAGGTGGGGGTTACCAAGCCATCAGGTTACCCTGATGCTGGTGAGCTCTTACCTCACCGTTCCACCCTTGCCAAGAATGGCGGTTTTCATTTCTATGGCCCTATTCCGAGGATTACTCCTCCCGGCAATTAACCGGCACCTTGCCCTTAGAGTCCGGACTTTCCTCATGACGAATTGTATTTCGCCATGCGACCGATCGCCCCACTGCTAATTATTAAGATAATTAAATAATCTTCCCTGATATGTATTTCTTTTTTTCATTTCTTTTTCGAGTATGTTTATTATTTTTATTTTTGACATTCCCCAATTACCATGCAAAACACCAGTTTTCGGCGGATCTGCAGCAAGACGATGTATTACTATATCCGGATCAAGATATTCTAAAAATAGAATATTTCTTTCTATAAATTCTTCAAGAGATAGGGGGATAACTTCACCTTTTTCATACATTTTTCCTAAAATTGTATTTTTTGTTATATATAGAGAATGTAATTTTACTCCATCTATTTTTAAAGCGGATAAAATTTTTGCTCCTTCTATTATATCTTCTTTATCATCCCATGGCATATCTATTATCATATGTACTATAATCTCTATATTTCTTTTTTTTGCCCTATTTACTGCATCAATAAATTCGGCAAGTGTATGTCCTCTGTTTAATATTTTTAATGTTTTATAATTTACACTTTGCAAACCAAATTCTAGATATACATCTAACTTTTCTTTATATGATGCAATAAGTTCCAGTTTTTCATCTTCTACTGTGTCCGGTCTCGTTGATATATCTAAAATTACTATTCTATCGTCAACTAACGCTGAATCATAAATTTTTTTCAATACATGTACCGGTGCATATGTATTCGTATTCGATTGAAAATATGCCATATATTTATTTGCTTTACCTTTATATCTTTCAATCATATATCTTATTTGTTCTGATATCGGCGTTTTGGGAGATAGCGATGCAAAACCACTTCCTGTTTCTTCACAATATATACAACCACCTGTTCCTCTTAATCCTGTTTTGTTTGGGCATGTGAATCCTGCATTTATCGGCAGCCTTTGCACTCTTTCTCCGTATCTTTTTTTTAAGTAATCACTTAATTTATTATATAACACTATTTATTCCCCTTTTGTTCATTAAATTTTCTTTCTAACTCAAAATATTTCTCATGAAATTTATTATAATAATCCGTTTCTTTTAATTTTGGATACTCACCGTTATAATATACCCATTCACCATTTACCATAGTTGCATATACCTTATTTATAGGTGAATATACTATGTGTGACTTTAATCTATTTATATCATTTGGATAAAATTCAAATGAATTTAAATCTATTATAGCTAAATCTGCTTTATAATTTTCCTCTATTCTCCCAATTTTTTCATTTAATGCATAACCTCCATTTTCCCATATCATTCTTAATGCTTCTTCTGTTTTGAATTTTTCTGGACCTTCGATTTTTTGTAATAAAGAAGCTATTCTCATTTCTTCCCAGAGATTTAATGTGTTATTACTAGCTGCTCCATCCGTTCCAATTGTTATATTTATTTTATGTTGCAACATTTTTAAAATAGGAACTATTCCATTGCCAAGCTTTAAATTGCTCGAAGGATTATGTGCAACTGTTATTTCATTACGAGATAAAATTTCTATGTCTTTTTCGTCTACATGGACACAATGAGCAGCAATTACATTGTTTTTGAACAATCCTGTTTTTTCTATATCTTCTAATGTATACATTTCTCTTTCATTTTTGGATTCATATAAATGTATGGTTGTAAATGCATTATAGCGTTTGGTTAACTCCGCAACCTCTTCTAATTTTTTCATAGGACATGTATATGGTGCATGAGGACCAAAGCCTATTTTTATATTATTTTTATTATGATAATTTTCAAACAAATATACTGTTTCATCTATTCTTTTTCTCCATCCATCATCATTATCATACCCAAGTCCTCTGGTTAAATATGCTCTTATTCCTGTATTCTTTACTGCCTTTGCTGTTCCATTCATAAATAGATACATATCTACGACCGTTGTTATTCCCTTTGATAACATTTCTAATATTGATATTAAAGAACCATAATATGTGATTTCTTCGTTTAATAAATCTTCTCTTGGAAACATTTCATTAAAAAGCCAATCTTTTAATGTTAAATCATCTCCAATTCCTCTAAATATGCTCATTGCTAAATGAGTATGAGTATTTATAAATCCAGGAATTATTAATTTATTTGATAAATCGTATATCTCTATATCTTCATCTATATCCACATTTTCATCTGCTATTTCTATTATTCTATCTTTTTCAACTAATATATCTAACTTTTTTATATCAGCATCAGCACTTATTAATACATATGCATTTTTCAGAAGTTTTTTCATATTTTCACCTCTATCCGTTTTTTAAATTATAACATATTTTTTTTAACATTATTTAAGTAAATAAAAGAATAAAATATAACAAATCCCGAATGGGATTTGTTATATTTTAAACTGATTCAATTTTTTGTTTAGTTCTTCTACTAATTTTTCTAATTCTTCTGCTTTTTCATTTACATTTTCTATTTCTTTGCTTTCTTCTTCTATATCTTTTGTTATTTCGTTTATTTCATTTGATATTTCCAGTATCATTTGCGCTGTTTTATCGCTCGCAGCTGCCATTTCTTCTGTCGATGCACTTTGTTCTTCTGCACTTGCGGTTAGACCTTCTACTCTCTGATTTATGTTTTCTATTCTTTCTAATATGTTCTGGAATTTCTCTTTTACGCCGTTTGCATAGTCTTCTACTTCGTTTATTACTTTTACTGTTTCTTCTGTTGCTTTGTTTGCGTTTTGTGCTCCATTTTTTATTTCTGTTAGTATTTGTGCTATCTGTTCTGTCGCTTTTTTCGATTCTTCTGCTAATTTCCTGATTTCATCCGCTACTACTGCAAATCCTTTCCCTGCTTCTCCTGCCCTTGCCGCTTCTATTGCTGCATTTAATGCTAATAGATTTGTCTGTTCTGTTATGTTTGTTATTGTTTCTACTATTTCTCCTATGTTTTTTGCTTTTTCTGCTAGTATTTCTACCGTCTTTTCCGTTTCTTTTGATTTTTCTACTGCTTGTTCTATTATTTTTGTTATTTCGTTTATTGATTTTTCCCCTTCTTCTGTTACTTCTGTTGTTTCGTTTACTTCTTGTGATATTTCCACTGCATTACTTGATACGTTTTGCGCTGCTATTGATACTTCATTTACTCCTGATGTTAGTTCTTCTGTTGTCGCTGCTGCATTTTCTGCATTTTCTTCTATTGTTTTCGCTTTTTCCATCGCTTCTTCGTTTGCCAACATTGTTTTTTCCGCTACTTCTCCTAATATCTCTGATGATTCTTCTATTTTATTTCCCGCTTTTAATAACCATTTTACTGTTTCTCTCAGATTATTTGACATGTTTTGTAATGATTTCGCTATTATTGCTGTTTCGTCTTTCCCTTTTGATTTGAATTCTACTGTGAAATCTCCTGTCGCAAATCTGTCTACTTTTTTGCTTAATTCCATTAATGGTTTTGATATTTTTCTGGC
>NZ_AZAY01000021.1 GCF_001021165.1 Marinitoga sp. 1197 | reverse complement strand
CCCATATTTTTCACCTTCTGATATTTTATTTCTTTTTTATTATATCATATATTTGCTTTTATGCTTCTTCTTTTTAATTTTATCTTTATATTTTCTTTATTGATTTTACTCATTTTTTTTGTTAAAATACTTATAGTCCTAAAAAAATCAATCTCGCCCTCATAGTTCAACGGATAGAACGGCGGATTCCTAATCCGCAAATGGAGGTTCGATTCCTCCTGGGGGCACCAGTATTAATCCGGGAAGTTCCCGGATTTTTTGTTATTTCTCTTTTTTATAAACTAAAATAGAAGTAAGATTTTTTATAAAAACAAATCAAACACAGAGATAAGAAGGTGAAAAAATGTGGTATCCTGGCCATATAAAAAAAGCAAAAGGAAAAATTAAAACATATTTAAAAACTGTTCAGGGAATACTGGAATTAGTTGATGCAAGAGCTCCTTATGCAAGTAGAGCTTATGAATATGATGACCTGTTTAAAAATAAAGAAAGAATTATTCTTTTTAACAAAATTGACATTGCTGATGAAAGCAAGCTAAAATTCTGGGAAAAATATTATAGAGATAAAGAATATAAAGTTTTAAAAACATCTTTAAAAAAAGTAAGTGTAAGAAGTTTTTTAACAAAAATAGTTTATAAATCGTTTCCAAAAAAGTTTAGCGAATTGAGGGTAATGGTTGCTGGTATACCAAATGTTGGAAAATCAACCTTAATTAATAGTATAAAAGGGAAAAAAGCTTTAAGGGTGGGCAATACCCCAGGAATTACAAGAGGTCTTCAATGGATAAGTGTTAACAATCAATTTATGTTACTCGATACACCAGGTATTTTATATAGTGAAATATACAATAAAAAAATATTATATAAACTTATACTAATAGGTTCAATTAAACCAGAAGAAGATGAAAAAGAATTTGCAATAGAATATGGTTTCAACTTTTTTAAAGAAAAATATCCAGATATAATTAAAAAAGCTTTAAAATCAGATAGTATTCCTGAAGATCATATAAAATTTCTCGAATTATTCGCTAAAAGAAGAAATTTTATTGCTACTGGTAATACTTATGATATTGAAAGAGCTATGAGTACTTTTTTAAAAGAATTATCAGATGGAAAATATGGAAAAGTTGTATACGATTATCCTGAAGATTATGATATTTTAAAGTGAGGGATTTTTTATTCTAAATGGCATTAAATTTTTTAATTTTGGGATTATAAAAGAATTAACAAAAACAAAAAATATAAAAACATTAATTGCCTTAATAGAGGCAATAGATGATGATATTATTCAATTAAAAATAGATAAAAATAAAAGGATAATTATTGAAAATCCAAAATTACCAGAAAACATAAAAGCTGGAGATTATATTAATGTTATCGATGAAAAAAGCAAAAATACTAATATTACACAGGCGAAAGAACTTTTATTTATTATAGAAAATCAAAACATCAGAGAATCTGAAAAAGAATACTCTTTAAAATTTCCTTTATTAAATGAAAATATAGAATTAAAATTAATTGGAAACATGAAAAGTCCACAAATAAAAAATTTTATAACCTGGTTAGGAAAATTTATTAAAAACATTTTTCCAAAGAACTATAATCTCTTAGAAAAATATACTATCACTCCAGACAATAAAAAAAATATTAATAGTGCTAATAATTTTATTAAAACCTTTATAAAAGAAATTGCAAAAAGTATTATAGAAAACAAAAGTTTAAAGATCCCTGATCCTAATGACAGCGCAAAAATCATAAATAAAATGATTGAAAATACAATTATGATAAACAAAGAAAAAGAACCAACAGATATACTCAAAAACATTACAAATGAAAATAATGATCAAATTGTAAAAAATCAAAAAAATGAGCATTTTATAAAATTTGAAAAAAAGGACATAAATTCCTTAAATATAAACGAAAATAATAAAAAAAATGAAAAAAGTAATAAGATTCCACATAAAGCAAAAACAGATGAAAAAGCATATTATATAAAAACACAAAAAAACAAAATATTTCATAAGGCATTGAATGCATATAAAAACTTCTCACAATTTGAATCTATTCAAGAGCCGAACTTCGTATTTTTTCAATTATTTGGAATGCCTATTTTTTTTAATATTAGCGATGAAATAGATTATGAAAAACAACAGCAAAAAAAGATAAAAAGAATAGCTTTTTCTTTTATTTCTAATAAATTTGGTTTGATAAATAGCATTGTATATAAGAAAGACAATTCCATAACAATTAATTTTAATATAGAAAAGAATATTGATGATTTTAAAAATAATATAAATCATTTAATTAATGAAATAGAAAAAGATGGGATTAAAATTAATGCTTTACAAATCAACACTTTAGAAAATACAGAAAAATTAAATAAGAAGGGATTATATGGATAAAAAAGTTGTGGCTATAAAATATGAAGAATTTAAAGATGAGGTTCCAACTGTAATTGCCAAAGGTATAGGAAAAATCGCTGATAAAATCATTGAAATTGCCAAAGAAAATAATATACCTATACTGAAAAATACAAAAACTGTAAATGAATTGTATAGCCTTGATATACCTTCAGACATTCCTGAAGAAATGTATTTTATTGTTGCTAAAATAATTGCATATGTTATGGAACTCAATGAAAAAAGGGAGGAAAAATCATGGGATTAAAATACGCTATTGTCTATTTAGATTTAAAACCAGAATATGCAAAATTATATAATTTGCCTGTAAAAATGCCAATATTAGTAGATGATATGAAAAACATTACAGATAAAAACAAATTACCTCTTAACGTTATTTTAAGAGGATTAGAAGCACAATATGAAATTTCAAAAGATGAATATTATAAAAGTTATCTCGTATATTTTTATTATGAGGCATTTAAAGATGCTTTAAACAAAAATGATTTTGAAAATGCAAACTTATATTTAAATAAAGCAAAGAAATTTGGTGGAGAAGATTATAGATTTAATTTCTATAGATCACTTTTGCTAAAAAAAAGCGAACAAGATGAGTTAGCAGAATTGGAATTAAAAGAATCTATAGTAAAAAATCCAAATTTTTATCTCGGTCATTTTGAACTGGGAAATTTAATGTTTGAAAGAAAAATTTACGAAGAAGCTCTTGAAGCTTATAAAAATGCTTTAGAATTAAATCCTGAATTCATTATTCCTCGTTTAAAAATTGCTGATATATATATTGAAAATGGATTATTTTCTGAAGCAATAGAGGAACTTAATACTATATTAAAAAAAGATCCTGAATTTTCCGCTGCTTATGTAAGATTAGGAATATTATTTAATCAACTACAAAGATTTGAAGATGCTATGAAAATACAGGAAAAAGGCTTGAAAAAAGACCCTGAAAATTATGAATTGCTATATAACATTGCTTATACATATGCAAAACTCGGAAGACATATAGAAGCAACCAAAAAATTAGAAAAGGCTGCAAATATTTACGAAGAAGATTTTATACTTCATGAATTATCTATATCTTATAGAAATATTGGTGAATATATAAAAGCTTATGAAACAGCAAAAAAAGCTTTAGAAATCGCTAAAGAAGAGAATAAAAATCTAATTCTATTATTATTGGTAAAATTATCTGCTATTATTGGAGATATTGAAAGTACCAAAAAATATTATGAAATGTTAAAAAATACAGAATTTGAAATATCTGCAAAAACATTTTATATGTTTTCACTTTTATCCAATGATGAAATAGACATTGCAAAAAAGATATCTATTGAATTAAATAATTATGGAATGTATGGAAATATGCCTTTAATAATAGATAATATTGATTCTTATCTTGATTATTTAGAAAATATTGCTGATAAAAATTATGTGGAATCTTTGATAAATTCTTTTGATGAATATGGTGAAATTGATAAATTAGGATTATACAGAAATTTAAAGAAAAATAATATAGAGATAATGAATCTTATAAAAGAGGATCCAAATGAGGATATTGATGGTATTGAATTATTATTAAATGCCTATTTATTAAGTGGTATAGATTATGGACTTTCCGAAAGAATATCAACACTTTTAACAAAATATATATGGAAAGATGGAAAAGGAATATTGATTTCACGCTTTTTATTGAGATTTTATCAGGATAGAGCATTTGGTAATTTCAGCAGTTTAGATGTTTTTGTTAATGACATAATAGAAGAAATGAAAGATTTACACTTTGAACTAGCTCGGTTCATTTCTGATTATGAATTAAACCTCATAGACTTCGATACGCTCTTAGAGTATTATTTAAACACATTTGAGGATATTATAAAAATAATTTTATCTTATATGCACATAAAACCTTCTATAGCTGAAATTGAAAATGTACATTTTGAAGATATAAAGGTTAAAACATTGCTTTTATGGGCTGCAAAACTTGATGGATTAATAACATTTTTAAAATAAAATTAATATATTGAATAATAGTCTATGTGGGGAGGATATATTATGAAAAAATTTCTAATAGCAATTATTTTTCTTTTATTGCTTGCAGGATGTACATTAAAAGAAGATAAAAAACCGGTTATTCAATTATTAGAACCAACATCAAATTTTGTAGACAGTAGTTTCAATCTGAAATTCAGGATTTCAGATGATATTTATCTGAAAAATTGGGAAATTTCCATTGATAACCAGGTAATAAGCGCTCTAAAATTTGATAGAATTGGTGAAAATGAAATAGAAGTAAGCTCTTTAAATCCATATGAAATTGATAATATTCCAGATGGTAAAACTCTTAATATTGTAATAACTGCAGAAGATAATATTGGTAATAAAACCTCTCTGAAAAAAGAATTAAAAGTAGGGAGAAAACCAGAAATAAAATTATTACCTTCTGAAAGTGTATACGATACTGTTGAAGGAACGTTCAATATTGTAACATATATAAAAGATATTGATGTTGAAAATTACGCTGATATTGCTGATTATAATTTGAGTATTTCAAATAATGATAAGATGATTTATTACACACCTGCTTCTCAATCAATAAAGGATGGAAAACATGATAAAGATGCTACTATAACAACTGATGACTTTAACGCCCAAGACTACATAATTGGAGACACTTTAGATTTATACATATCAGTAACAGATAGAGCATCAAACACTACTACCTATGAAAAAAGCATAAAAATTGGCGGTGAAGCTCCTATAATTAAAATTCTCGAACCTAATAAATATTCAACCGCATCAACCACTTTAACTCTTATTGCCGAAATTACAGATGATGTCGAAATAAAAGATATTAAATTAATGGTAAACAACGAAGATAAAACTGTTGAAAGTAATTTTTATATAGATTCAATTGATTCAACTAAATTAACTATAGATGAATTTAAAAGTCATTCATATATAAAAAAGGCTTATATAAAAAATGATAAAATTGAATTGCCTTTAAATGAGAGTATAATTGAAATTAAAGCTGAAGATCGTGCAGGAAATACTATATCCAGAGGATTCAAAATTACAATATCTACTGAAAACATAAATTCACCAACAAAATCATTTAAAATAATAAAAGTGTGGTGATACCATCAAAAAGTTTATTAATATATTTATTTTCCTTTTTATAACATTTATATCATTTTCAAATATAAATTTTACTTCTGTTTATCCGGAAAACAATCAGGAAAACATCTCACCAACATCATTAATTTTAAAATGGACTACAAGTAGTGATAAAAAATTAATATATGATATATATTTAGGGGAGACAAAAACTCCCCGCTTATATGTTTCTAACCTCCCAACAAATATATATCTTGTAAAGATTTTAAAACCTGCAACTATATATTATTGGAAAATTGTGGCAAAAGATGGAAATAATACATATGAAAGTCCTATCTGGTCATTTAAAACACGCAATTTCAATAATGGTGAACAAATCTGGATATCGCTAATAGAAAAAAGCAAAAAGCTTTTATATTTTAATAATACACTTTTTAATTTATACACAAATGTTATCGAAGCTTATGATGATGATAAAAAATTGATTTATACAATTAATGATGAATATCTTGACATATCGATAGATAATAAATATATATATTTATTATCAAAGAATAAAATAAAATTGTATAATATAAAAGAAGGTTTATATGAAAAATCCATAGAAATTTCTCAAAACTATGAAAAAATAAAAACTATAAATAATTATATTCTTCTTTATTCAAAAAATTTGCTTGAAATATATAGGAATTTTGAAAAAGTAATCAATTTGAATTTTGACGAAAAAATCAAAAACATATATCCTTTTAAAAATGCAATAGTCATAAATACAACAAACAGAATTTTAATAATAAACTATTCTGGAAAAATTTTGAAAGATTTTAAATTATCTGCTAATATTCTTGATTTAAACGAATACTACATGTTATTAAGAATAAGTAATATCTTATACCTGTTTTCCTATAATAATCAAATGATAAAGATTTCTGAAAATTTTAGAAATGCCTTCCTCCACAATGGAAAAATTTATATAATAAAAAATACTGAGGTTATTATTCAGGATATTAAAAATTTAAATAAAAAAATTGTGTTGAATATAGATAATCCCGACCATATATTATTGACAAAAAACGGATTAATAGTTTTTGGAAACGATATATTATATTCCACTGACTTAAATGGAAATATAATATGGAAGAAGTTTTTTAAAAATATGAAAATTATGGATATTGTAGTAACAAACCATAATTCCTTTATTTTTACAATAATTGATGAAACTGGAAATAAAATAGTAGAAATTTTTGATAGCGATATTCAACAAATGGAAAAAAAAGATAATGAATTTATATCTTTTAAAATTATAAAAGATAATTTTAATATTAATAATAATATACAATCTGCATTACCAACCCCTGTAATAATAAATCCACAATTTGATAAAAAAATACAGGATTTTACCGTTTCTTTAAAATGGACATTACCAGAATATGAAAGTACAACAGTTACATTTGAAATTCAGTTAAAAGAAATAAGCAGTGGTTTGTTAAAAAACAAAAAGATAAGCAATATAAAACATAATGAATTAGTTATATCCTTAGAGCCGAATACTAAATATATATGGAGAGTTACTGCAAAAGATAAAAAACAAATAAAAACTTCTGATTGGTCCTCATTTTCAACCGACTCACTTAATTTCGTGATAAAACGAATAAAATTACCTGAAAATCAGATGATTTCAAGATTTAAGTTAAAAGATAATATAATATATTTTACAGGTTATACTATAAATTCAAATAAAGTTTTAGAGTTATTATATGGTTCTATCATGACAAATTTTTCAAATTTGCGTGCCTGGAATTTTGGAAACAGCCATGATAAATATGCTACAGCTATAGATTTAACAAATGATAATAATATTATAATTGGTGGATTTTCATCTGAAAAGGATTTGAGGGGTGACATGCTATTATATTCTATTTCACCAGAGGGAAACATAAACTGGGATGTAGTAACTGGTAGCTCAAAAAGAGATTCCATTAACGATTTATATTTTGATAATGGATATATATATACACTTGGAACCGTTGGAACTGATAATATGGTTACAAATATACAATTTTCAAAATTTAACAAAAAAGGATTTAGAATTTGGACAAGGGACTTTGGAGGAGATGAATTTGAATTCGGAAGTAAATTAAAAAGAATAGATAAATATTCATTTCTTTTACTATCAAGTACCAACTCCTTTGGTGATGGCGGATATGACTATTATATAATAAAAACAAATGAATTAGGAAAAAAAATATGGGATTTGACAAGCGGAACACCTAAAAACGATATGGCTTCGGATCTAATTTTAGTATCTAAAAACGAATATATTATTATTGGAACATCTTTTCAGGATACTTTACAACCATTTATAACCAAAATTGATGGAAATGGATTCAAAATTTATGAAAAGAAAATACCTTTTACGAATGATGTCAATTTAATAACTTCAAAAATAAACGGTAGTTATTTTTATTCAATTGGATGGTATAGAGAAAAAAACACCTTAAAAAGAAAGGGTATAATATTAAAATTTGACCTATCTGGTAATTTAAAATGGGCAAAAACTTTTCAGATAAATTCTCAGGACACAATATTTACAGATTTAACAATAAAAGATGATAAAATTTTTATTTCAGGAGTTTCTGAATATCCACAACCTAACAAAAGAGATATCTTTTTAATACAAACCACTGAAAATTATATAATTAATAATTTTAAAAGTGCAAAATAAAACATATAATATAGGTTGTCTAAAAAGTCAAATTCACTCAGACAGCTCGATTGCTTATCCTTAAAATTATTCATTCTCAGCCGTCGCTCAAACAATACATCGTGTATTGTTTCGCTCAAAATTACTTCCATGTAATTTTGACGGCTTTCATTCATAATTTTAAGGGCAATCTTCGAGTCTTCGTTTCATTTGAGACTTTTTAGACCGTGTATATATAATATTATGTCAAAAAAAAGGGGGGAATCGTATGAAAAAAAAGATAATACTTGATTGTGATCCTGGACATGATGATGCTGTAGCTATTTTATTGGCAGGTATTGCAGAAGAAATAGAATTACTTGGAATAGTTGCTGTAGCTGGAAATTCATATTTGAAAAATACTCTAAGAAATGCCTTAATATTAACTGAAATGGCTAATTTAAATGTCCCTGTTTTTAAAGGATCAGATAAACCACTTTTAAGAAAACAAATTGTTGCTCCAGATATACATGGTGAAAGTGGATTAGAAGGAGCCAATTTACCAGAACCATCCAAAATGCCAGAAAATAAAAATTATCTGGAATATATGGCTGAAACTATATCAAATAATCCTGATGAAATTACTTTAGTCGCAGTTGGTCCGTTAACAAATATAGCAAAATTTGCTTTAAATTATCCAGATTTAGTACCTCTGGTAAAAGAATTAATAATTATGGGTGGCGGAATAGAATTTGGAAATGTTACACCAAGAGCTGAGTTTAATATATATGCCGATCCAGAAGCTGCTCAAATAGTGTTTAATGCAGGTTTTAATCTAACAGTATTTCCTCTTGATGTAACTCATAAAGCGAAAATATATATGGGTGAAATAAAAGAGATTCAAAAAATGTCATCTGAAATAGTCTCAAAAATGGGAATTTTATTGGAATTTTTTCATCAAACGTATTATGATGTATTTAAAATAAAAGGTGCACCTTTGCATGATCCATGTACTATTGCATATTTAATTAATCCTGATATATTTGACTTTGAAGAATATTATGCGCAGGTCGAAACTAAAGGAGAATTAACATATGGAGAGACCGTTGTTGATTATTGGCATTTAAAAGAACCAAACTCTAAATGGGCACTGGATATAAATAGAGAAAAATTTATTAAATTATTGTTTGAAAATTTAAAAAAATATAATTAATTGACATTTTTGAAAATAAATGGTAAAATTTAAATGAAGGTGAGTATTTATTTAAATGATTTTTTTCACAATACGAAGGGGGGATATTATGAGTGAATTAAAAAAGTTATTAGAAAGGAAAAAATTTTTAGAAGGGGAAAAAGAGGCTATTAAAAAGTATATGGGACATGATGAACATGATAAAAATCTTGAAAAAGAATGGGAAGCAATAAACAACGAACTAAAAGAAATTGAATTAAAATTAGAAGAATTAAAAGCCAAAGAAAATTAATGATGTGGGGTGAAAACTCCACATTTTTTATTATAAAAATATAAGCGTTCGAAAATGTTAACATAAAGAATTCAATATGAATAAAAATAGATAGTATAATTGTTATAGTAAACTTATTTATTAGGTGGTGTAATATGTTTGCAGAAAATATTGCTATAGGTCGATATGTTGAAAAAAACTCTATTATGCACTCTTTAGATCCAAGAGCCAAATTAATAGGATTATTCTTTTTAGCAGGCTTTGCATTTACAATAAATAGTTTTTATGATGTTACTTTAATGTCTTTTTATACCTTATTGCTTATGTTATTATCAAAAATTGAATTAAAAATGTACGGAAAATCCATAAAATCCATGTGGATGCTTATACTTTTTGCATTTATAGTACAACTATTCAATTATGATGGTAATGTAATTTATCAATTATGGTTTATAAAAATTACAGATAAAGGATTAGCAAATGCTTCAATTATTACATTTAGACTGTTTTTTGCTATTATGTTATCCTCGGTTTTAACCTTGACAACATCTCCAACATCTCTTGCAAATGCTATGGAAGATGTGTTAATTTGGTTTAGAGTTAAAAGATCTTTTGCTCATGAATTATCTATGGTTATGACTATTGCTATAAGATTTATACCAGTTATGGCCAGTGAAGCAGAAAGAATTTTTAAGGCACAGATGAGTAGAGGAGCTAATTTTGATTCGAGAAAAATATCTGGAAGGTTAAAAGGTTTGGTTGCTATAATAATTCCTTTGCTCGTTTCTGCATTAAGAAGAGCTGATGAACTGAGTATTGCAATGGAAGCTCGTTGTTATAATGGCTGGGAAGGGCGAACTCGATATAAAGAATTTCAATGGTCGTTCAAAGATACAGTATTCTTTATATCATTTGTTAGTCTTGGAATTATAATGATTATAATATAATGATAAATATCAAAAGTTTATATCATATTTTATAAATTTCTTTTTTTCAAAAACTGCTTTTTTAGCAAGCTCATCTGCTAAATTATTGAATTTATCTCCTGAGTGAGCCTGAACTTTTTTAAAATTAATATCGATATATTTTTTATAATATTCAAATTTTTCTTTATAAAATTTCGTTAATTCTGTATTTGTTTTCCATAATCCAAGAGCCCAATTTGCTATTCCTGAATAATCATAATATATTTCCAGACATTTTATATTTTCATTTTTTGCATATTCAAATAATAATAATGTTGCTATTATTTCACCAGCAACATTTCTATATTTTAAATATTTTTCTCCATATGTATAATATTCTTCTATATTGCTATCTTTCTTAATAATAACTATACCAGCACCATATCTTTTTAATGTATTATCATAGCTTCCATCCACATAAGCTTTTATACATCTATTATTATCTTTATTATCTTTAATTTTTCTTTCTGCTTTTATTTGATTTTTTGAAAATAAAGACAAAAATTCCTGTATTTTTTCTGCAGATGTGCTTTCCATAACTTTGATTTTTGTTACTTCAAAATTTTTATTATAGTATAGCTGAACTTTTAGATAATCTTTATCTTTTTTAAGAAAATATATTTCCTGATATTGAAAATGCTGATTACCTATAATCTGAAAATCTTTTCTGGATACAATATTCAAAAATTCATTATATACTTTTTTTAAGTTGCTATCCGGAAAAATTAAATTATATGATATTTTGATATTATTTTTTATAGTAAAATTATAATTTACTTCTACATTTTCAAATATTGTTGATTTTATTGGTATGTTTTTAATAAATACAATTTTTTTTGCTCTTGTTATTGATGTATATAACCATTTAAAATACTCTTTCGATTTATAATTACCGTAATATTTTGCATCAATAAATACATTATCCCATTCTCCACCTTGTGCTTTGTGAGCTGTAACGGCATATCCGTATTTTACATGTAATGCATTAAATGTTCTATTTCCCTTTATTTTTTCTAATAATTCTTCTTCAAAATATATATCAAAATTTTCTTTAATTTCTTTAATTGCATAAACATATAATGCCTGATAAGATAAATCATCTATATCTGTTTTTTCAGAAAATAAGGAATTTGAAAAAATTCTACAATCTATGTTTTCTTTATTTTCTATATTTTCAAGTATAACATCATGAAATTCTACTGGAATAGCTTTTTCATTTTTTATATATACAAAATCTTTAATATGATTATATATCTCTTTTACTTTAAAAAATTCCCCATTAAATATAGGTTTATTAAAATACTTTGAATTTTTAGTATTAATCAGAATATCTCCTACTTCTAAAATTTCTTTGTATCCATAGTTTTTTCGTATTTTTTTATTATATTCCAATGCAATTTTGTTCGTTGAACAAATAATTATATTTTTTGCTAGATTAAAATAATCATATGTTTCAAGAAAGTTAGTTTTTTCAATAAAATCATCGGAATAATCAAATTTTATTTCAAGAAAATCTTTTGCTTTTATTTTTTCCTTAAGTTTATTTGCATTCTTTAATATATAACTATCTTCTTTTTGTCTTATGATATCTTCAAGATATATTTTATCACCTTTTAAATCAAAATTATTTTCAATATAATATTTATTCAATGCTGGAGATATTTTTGAACCAATTGGTGGCAATTGGTTTTCATCACCAAGGAAAATAATTTTATTGTTATATCCTATTCTAAAAACATATGTAATTAAGTCAGATAATAATTTTCCACTACCAAAAACTAAATTTTCATTAAATATGTCTATATCAGAAATCATAGAACTTTCATCAATAATAAAAATGGTATCTTTTATTTGATAATTTTTAATTTCAAAAAAAACTTTAAATTCATTATTTTCCACACTTACTTTTTCATACATAAAATCATAAATTTCGCTGTGAACTGTTTTTGCATTAAATGAAGATTTTTGAGATATTATGTTTGCTGCTCTTCCAGTTGGTGCAAGGAAAATAAAATTTTTATTTTTTCTTTTTAAATATCCAGCAAATTTCGAAATTAAAAATGTTTTTCCTGTTCCAGCACTACCCTGGATTATTAAAAAATCTTCTGTATTATATAAAAATTTATCCAATTGATTTGCAGCATTTTTTTGATCTCTTGTTAGGTTTATATTATATAAAAAATCTAAAAACATAATATCCTCCTGATAGCAACTATTAACATTAATCAGGACAGTAATGTCCTGATTAATGCTTTAAAATATTGATTTCATATTTTTGAGTTAATTTGTATGTATAATATGCAAGTATTACTTTTATAATATCAAAAGTTATAAATGGTAAAAATCCTATTTTAATAGCTTTTACAAATGAAATATTTAAATTCATCATTAATCCTGAAATTCCTGATATATAAATTATTAAAATTGCTAGAAAACCTTTTATTATATTTTCAAAAGGAAAGTTGGATATAAATGTTGCCAATAGAAAACCTATTATATATCCACCAGTTGGACCTAATATAACAGATATTCCCCCACTAAACCCAGCAAAAACAGGCAATCCTAAAGTACCAAGTAAAATATAAATCAATACAGGCTTCCACGCATCTTTTTTAAGAAAATATATTGTTAAGATTATGCCAAATACCTGTAATGTAAACGGTACCCCAAATGGTGTTGGTACTTTAATCCATGATGTTACTATTAAAAATGCTGTAAATAATCCCAGAAGTGATATTTTCCCTTTCATATTTTCCTCCTTTATCGGGATAACATTTTATAATTCTTTATTCCTTTTACTTTTTGTTTTACTCCATGCATAAAAAGCAAGCGCTCCTACCGTAATTATAAACGGCATTGATTGAGTTACCTCATATGGAATATCAAGGAATTGTAATGAAAATGATAACGCTTCTGAGAAACCAAATAACAACGAACCCAAAGCAACACCATATGCTGATGTCCCTCCCAAAGCCTGAGCAGCAAGCGCTATAAAACCTCTACCTGATGTCATGTCTCTGGCAAACCACGAGACATATCCCATAGATAAAAATATACCTCCAAGACTTGCGAGCATACCACTAATAATTAAAGCTATATATTGTGTTTTGAAAACAGATATTCCAACAGAACGTGCAGCATCTGGAGATTCTCCAACAGATCTAATCCTTAAACCCAATGGAGTTTTATATAACATATACTGTATTAAAAATACTAAAATTATAGCAACATACGTCAATATATGATGACCACTTAAAATATCTCCTAATATTGGTATATTTTTTATTATAGGTATATCAATATTCGGCAAAACCAATGATTTTAAAGAAGCTGATGATCCTTTATCTCCGGTTAATAGATATAATGCATATATTGTTCCACCACTCGCAAATATATTTAAAGCTATTGCAGCCATTATAATATCCGTTTTTAATTTTAAAGAAAAATAGGCTAAGATGGATGACATTATTATACCTGTTAGCAATGCTCCTATTACGGAAAGCCATAAGCTCTGCGTAAATCCACTTATTATAACACCAACAAATGCCGAAAACAACATGGTTCCTTCAAGTGCAATATTAGGCGTTCCAGCCAATTCAGCAACAAGAGCCCCTAAAGCTGCTAATAAAACAGGGGTTGTAACTCTTATTCCAGAAGATATAAAATCCCATGATAATATTGAACTTAATACGCTATTCATGTATCTCACCACCAGTTATTACTTCTTCACTTTTTTTGGCTTCTTTCTCTATTGCTTTCTGTCTCATTTGAGATAAAAATGCTTCTGCTGTTACCAATAAAATTATAGTTGCTTGTAAAATAGATACCATTTCTGGAGGTATATTCGTATATCTTCCCATTGTTTTAGCCCCAACTCTTATATATGAAAGAAATAATGCCGCAAATGGAACATATATTGGATTGTTCCTTGCAAGTGTTGCTATAATTATTCCATCCCAACCATAACCTGGGGAATATAACCACACGAATCTTCCATAATATCCTAATAATTCTATTATTCCAGCGGTACCAGCAATAGCTCCACTTAATAAATGAACCTGAAAAAATGTCTTTTGTGTATTTATTCCTGAATAATGTGCAAAGTACTTATTGTTTCCAACTAATCTAACCTTATATCCCCACGTTGTTTTTTTCATAATAAACCATAAAGCTATACTCATTACAATTGCTATTATTATTCCACTATGCCATCTGTATCTGGTATTTAATAGAAATAAAGACGCCGAATCAGAAAATTTTAATGATACCAACTGACCTGCGTTTGGATCTCTTAAAAATGTTTTTATTATAAATAACCCCATATAAAGAGCTACATAATTAAGCATTAATGAGGTAACAACTTCAGAAGCATTCCATTTGGATTTTAAATACCCCGGAATTGCTGACCATCCTGCACCTACTAATGAAGCTATAAGAATTACAATTATAGGTGTGATTATTGGAATAGACGGAAAATATATTGCTGCTCCTGTAGCGATAGCTGCTCCAAGAAACAATTGTCCTTCTGCACCAATGTTAAAATGTTTCGCAGTAAATACCAGCGAAACTGCAAGCCCTGTTATAATTATAGGAACACTTTCATTCATCCATTGAATAAAACCTCTTAGATTAAATATCCAATTTCCGCGTCTATACTTCAGTACAGGTGACAATAAAAATGTTTGGAAGGCTTTATTTGCATCTTTAATAGCTGTTTTTAATTTTTCAAAAAATGCTATATCTCCTTTTGGAAAAGCTGAGATTAAAATTAATATATATCCTAGCGCTAACGCTATAGCTATAGCTATTAATGTTCTGTAAATTTCATATCTTTTTGTCGACTTCATATTAAATCACCCATTTCTTCTTTTGACATTTTCTTTATTCCAAGCATATATTCACCAAGTATATTTTCATTTATTTGAGAAATATCCTCAAAATGAGCTACGAATTCACCATGATATATTACAAGTATTCTATCAGAAACTTCTAATAATTCTGTTAAATCCGAAGAAATTAATAGAACAGCTACATTATTATCTCTTTCCTTTACAAGACGTCTTCTTATAAAATCAGCTGCTGCAATATCTATACCTCTTGTTGGTTGATCAGCAACTATTATTTTGGAATTTGATGTAAATTCTCTTGCAACAACTACTTTTTGAATATTACCACCTGACAGCATTTTTACAGCTGTTTTAGGCCCATCTGTTCTAATATCAAATTCATCTATCATTTTTCTTGCAAATTCTGTTATTTTATTATATCTTAATACACCTTTTTTAGAAAATGGTTCTTTTTCAAATCTGTCACTAATTAAATTTTCCTCAATTGTATCTTCTTTTGATACACCATATATCATTCTATCCGCAGGAATAAAACTCATGCCAACTTTCCTGAATTCATGTGGATTATTTGCATTCATCATACTTTTTTCAAAAATAAATATTTCACCTTCTTCAGGTTTATCCATTCCTGTAATAATATCTACCAATTCAGTTTGTCCATTTCCTTCAACACCAGCTATTCCAAGTATTTCGCCTTCTCTTAATTTCAAATTAATACCTTTTAACATCTTTACTCCATCAAATCTCGTGTATTCTATATTTTTTGCTTCCAATACTATTCTTCCTGGTTTTGAGGGTGTTTTTTCTATACTTATATCAACGTCTCTTCCTACCATCATTCTTGACATATCCTTTTCAGTTATATCCTTTACTTCTGCCTCACCAATGGTTCTACCTCTTCTTAAAACTGTTATTCTATCCGCAATTTCCTTCACTTCATTTAATTTATGCGTAATAAATATAACAGTTTTTCCAGCCTTTGTTAGATTTTTCAGTGCTTTAAATAATTCTACCGTTTCCTGTGGAGTTAAAACAGCTGTTGGTTCATCTAAAATTATTAAATCTGCTCCTCTTACAAGCGTTTTTATTATTTCCACTCTTTGTTTCATACCAACACTTATATCTTTTACCTTTTCCATCAATGGAACAGGTAAGCCATATTTATTCATTTCATTTTTTACAAATTCAATAGATTTTTTTAAATCTATTGAAAAACCTTTTCGTGGTTCCATTCCAAGAACAACATTTTCAACAACAGTTAGTGATGGAACAAGCATAAAATGCTGATGAACCATTCCTATTTTCAATTCTATAGCTTTGTCTGGCGAATTAATATGCACCAATTCGCCATTATAATAAATTTCTCCCTCGGTTGGTTTTTCAAAACCAAATAAAATTTTCATCAATGTACTTTTACCAGCACCATTTTCGCCAAGCAAAGCATGAATCTCGCCTTTTTTTACTCTTAAATTAACCCCTTTATTTGCCGTAACACCGTTAGGATATACTTTCCATATATTTCTCATCTCAAGTACATATTCACTCATACCTCTCACCTTTCTTAATAAGAATTGATAATTAGATTTTATACAAATATAATCTAAAAAAATATTTGCTTTTAATAAAATAGGGGCTTATTAGCCCCCATCTGTTTATATTATATTTTTCTTTTGTTATTATGGCCTTACAGAATTTCTAATTTTATTTAACTCTTCATTGCTCATTCCATATGCAGTTGGAACTGTGATATCCCCTCTAATAATTGCTAGTTCAATTTCTCTTAATTTTACCAATACCCATGGATCAGATTTCATTACTTCTCTGAAATATTTATTATCAGCTAATCCTATACCTCTTTCTTTTAAACCTAAAGCTTCTACTCTACCCAATGGCATCTTTCCTTCTAAATATAATTTTATCGCTCTAAATAATGAATAATCAACATTTTTCATCATAGATGTTAATGTATGTTTTACTATATCCATATCTTTTTCTTCATATAATAATTGCATATCAGAATCAACACCTATTGACCATCTATTCATTTCCTTAGCAGCAGCTAAAACTCCATTTCCTGTTTCACCAGCAACTGCAAATACAACATCTGCTCCCTGTCTATACATAGATAATGTAAATTCTTTTCCTTTTGCAGGGTCATTCCATGCTCCAACATAAGAAATTAACACTTTCATATCAGGATCAATATATTTTGCACCTTCAATATATCCAACTAAAAAGTCGTTTATAACAGGAATATCCATACCACCAAGAAAACCTATAACCTTTTTATTTGGTACAGAATATTTAAATTTATCTGACTTTGAAACCAATGCAGCCATAGCACCAGCTAAGAAAGAACCTTCATTTTGCTTATAAGTAATAGAATATACATTTTGTAAATTTCCCTGAGAATAATCTACAGCATCATCAAAAATAATATATTTATTTTCTGGATATAATGGAGCTATTCTCTGTAATAATTCAACCATCTGCCATGTTCCAACAATGATTAGATCGTATTCACCTAAATCGGATATATCTTCCAGTGTTGGTTCCCACTCAGAAGGATTATATCCCATCTCTATAATTTTTGTTTCCACTCCCAGCTTTTCTTCAGCCCATTTCATTCCTCTTGCCGCTGAATCAAAGAATGATTTATCTCCCAATGTTCCATTTATCAATAAGGCAACCTTCACCTTACCAAATAAAGTCAAAGATAACACAGCAATTAATAAAACAACTAAAATCTTCTTCATATAAACCCCTCCTTTAAAAAATGAAATAAATCTAAACTTAATATAATTTTACTATAAATCCCCCATTTTTTAAAACGCATAAAAATGATTATTTTACAAATAAATCCACATATTCCTGTTTATTAACATTAACAAGGCCATTATTGGTAATTTTTAACGTTGGTATAACGGCTAATTGTAAAAAGGATAATGTCATAAATGTTGCATCTATTCCACCGAGTTCTCGCATTTTCTCTTCCAGAAATTCCAGCTCTTCCACAACTGCCTCTAAATTTTTATCGGTCATTAATCCAGCTATTGGAAGTGACAATCTTGCTAAAATTTTTTCATTTTCAACAACAACCATACCACCATTCATTTTTTCTATCTCTTTTACGGCTATAAACATATCTTTATCATTTGTACCAATAATTCCTATATTATGTGAATCATGCCCCACACTCGTTCCAACAGCTCCACGTTTTATTCCAAAACCTTTGACAAATCCAATTGAAAAATTAGTTCCTGTATGCCTTTCAAAAATTGCAATTTTTATAATATCATTCTTTATGTCAGGAACCACAAAACCATTCTCAACTTCAGGTTCTACAATTATTTCATCGGTTAATAATGATCCTTCATATATCTTAATTACGCGTATTTTTCCTCCTTTATTTTTTACTTTTAAATCATCCACTGAAAATTTTGGTAAAACAACTTTTCCAAATTTTTTTGGTAAATCATTATATACTCCTTCCATTTTATCTACAAAAACACCATCTTTAACTACCATTCTGGAATCTTTAAATACCATTCGTATATTCATTTTTTCTAAATCATCAACAACTATCATATCGGCTTTATATCCCGGAGCTACAGCCCCCATACTTCTCAAATTATAATACCTTGCGGTGTTTATAGTTGCCATTCTTATAGCTATTATAGGATCAATTCCTTTTTCAATACTTTTTCTTACAAGATAATCAATGTCTCCATCTTTTAATATATCAAGAGGTTCTCTATCATCTGTACAAAATGAAAAACTATGATGATTCATTGGATTAACTGCTTCAATTAGAGCATCAAGATTTTTTGCTGCTGTGCCTTCTCTTATAAATACCTGCATACCTTTACTAATCTTTTCCAGCGCTTCTTCTTTGGTTGTACATTCATGATCAGATCTAATAAATGCATCAATATATGCATTTAATTCCTTACCTCGAACTCCTGGCGCATGCCCATCTATTTTTTTATACATATGTCTGAGAATTTCTATTTTCGTTAATAATTCTGAATCTCTATTTATTACACCTGGAAAATTCATCACTTCACCAAGTGCTATTATTCTATTTGGATATGAATCAACAAATCCTACCATATCTTCAGGCCCCAATCTTGCACCTGATGTTTCCATAGTTGTAGCAGGAACTGCAGAAGGTATGGCTATATATACATTTAAAGGTATTCCTTCTGTAGATTTTATCATATATTCTAATCCATCAAGTCCTAAAACATTTGAAATTTCATGTGGATCTGCAATTACGGTTGTTGTACCTCTTAACAATACAGCTTTAGCAAATTGCCGTGGTGATAGCATGGAACTTTCTATATGCAAATGGGCATTGATAAAACCAGGTAATAAATACATACCTTCTAAATCTATTATTTCTTTTCCATCATCATAATCACCAATTCCTGCTATTCTTTTTCTAAATAAAGCAACATTTGTTTCTTCTATTTCGCCTGTAAAAACATTAACAAGTTTTGCATTTTTCAATAAGACATCTGGCTTCTCTTTCCCAAGTGCCACAGGAATAATATCCTTTATTTTCATATTCACCCTCCCAATCAAATTTTAAAAATTTATTAAAACCTGTCTTTTAAAACTCCATTCATTAGTGGTTTTCTAATAAATATAAATATAATACCCAAAAATATCATATTAAGTATTGATGATGCAGCGAACAAATCCCATTTTGGATATGATGTTCCAAGTTCGCCAATAAATGAATACAGCTTTACCGAAATTGGATAAAGACTATCTTTATTTAATAACATTAAAGCAGGAATAAATCCATTCCATCCTTTCATAAAACCGATTAAAGCTGAAACTAATATAGCTGGAATTGTTAATGGAAAAATTATATAAAAATATGATTTTATTTTTGTAGTATCAAGTATAGCATTTTCTTCCAGTTCCTTTGGTATTTTATCTATGTATCCTTTTATTAAAAAAGTTGCCATTGGTAATGTATGTGTCGTATAAACCAGAGACAAACCAAATAATGAATTTAATAAATTCAGACTTTTAAATACCATAAAAAGCGCAATTATAGAATGTACTCCACCAAGAAAATCCATAAAAATCAATAATGGCAAAACCCAATTCAAACGTTTTTTCGATATGAATAATGCAAGTGGATACGCAAAAACTGGAACCATCAAAGCAGTTAGAGAAGATATTATAATAGTATTTAATAAATTCTTTTCTATGTGAACTTCAGAAAAAATACGTTCGTAATTGTTTATTGTGATTTCCGGTGGAATTAGAGAAACTATAATATCATTGGTATTTGAGATAGAAATTATAAGTATATGATAAAATGGAAGGATTATAATAAAGATTATAATACCTATAAATGCAAATTTTATTATTTTTAAATTGTCAAATCTTTTTATTTGTGGTATAACTGGTGTTTTTTCCTTGAAAATTATCCACATTAATGAAATTACGGGAACAAAATCAAATCCATTCCAAAATCCATTTAATCTAATGCTTATAATCATTATTGTCATATCCAAAAATACAATCACAGCAAATAGGTTTCTTTTCTTCAAAAGAATAAAATATAATGCTGCGGATAATAACAATAAAGGGTTTTTGATGAAAAAGAAAGTTAATACTTTTATTGAAACTATAAATAGAATGAATTTTTTTAAATTAATTGTTCTTCTTGTTAAGAAAATAAAGGCTATAAGCATAACGAAAAACGCAGAAATAATGCTATAAGCTGAAATTATTCCAAAATCAAAGTATGTATTTGAAATGAAATAGTTAAAAACTCCCATAGTAGTAGTTATACCAACAATACTATGGCTGGTAAGACCGTCAAACAAAGGCGGCCCACCAGATGTTAATAAAAACGGAACGGTAAAATCCTTAAAGTGATTTGCAAAAGTAATTAAGAACCATGAAATTATTGTGGGCTTAATATAAGGAATTGTTATGTTTATTAACGTATTTAAAGAATTAGCTCCATCTATTTTCGCAGCAAGATGTAGCTCTTTTGGAACCTCCTGAAATGCTGAAATTAAAACCATAACAACAATAGGTAATTCAAGCCATATACTTACAAAAACTCCCCATCCAAATCCTGCCATTGCATCTGTAAAAAGATTTGTATTCAAATGAAATAGATTTTTTATTAATGAATCAGTACCATAACCATATATTAAAGCTCGCCAAATCAAAACTCCCATATATGAAGGGATAATCCATGGAATCATAATTAAGAAAAATATTAACTTTTTATTCTTTATCTTTTCTTCAATTAAATAAGCCAGTATAATGCCTAAAATTATCACTACAGTAGAAATAATTGAAGACCATAAAAAACTGATTTTAACAGCTATAGATACACCAGAATCATTTAAAACCTTTAAATAATTTTGAATTCCAACATACGCTATATTATCTCCAAATGGAGATAAATATAGCGATGTTTTTAGTAAATATATCATTGGTATTATTAAAATAAATGTAATCAAAATCGCAGCCGGCAATATTAAAATATATGTTTTCCTTTTCATTTCTGATCCATAAAATTCTGTGTTTTTGTAATTATTTCATCAATATTATTATTTGTTGCTAAAATAAGCGTAAGCATTGTTCTAATACCTTTCCAGTATTTCGCCTTAAAGAATGCTGATGTTGGCATTGGCTTTCCAATCTCTACAGATCTATATGCAGTTTTGAAATATTCATCCTTTCCTTTTAAAATATCAAATGCATATTTATTAACCGGAAATTTATATAAATCTTTACAGAAATCTATCTGGGATTTTTTATCTATTATAAATTTTAAAAAGCTTAAAACTTCTTTAGATTTTCTCCCTTTAATTACACTAAAACCCTTATAATCTATAATAGGTGTCATATAATTATTTGCTTCTTCTATATACGGTAAAGGTAAAATTCCAAAAGCTGTATTTGATTTTATAAAATCAGGTATCATAAAACTACCAAAGAAAATCATTCCTATTTTGTTGTTTTTTAATCCGGAAATCAATCCTTGCCTCTCAATTAAATCCGCAGATTTATCCACATTTATAACTTTATTGATAAAATTAATAGCTTTTAAAGTGCTTGAATCATTAACTAAAATTCTACCGTTTGAATATAATCCTTTTTTTCCAAAAGCCCATTGTATTGTTGGGAACCAATATGGAGAATTTGCTCCCCAAGCTAATCCAATATATTTACCATCTTTTTTTATTAAATTCGAAACCTTCAACAAATCTTCAAAGGTATAACTTTCATCTAAATGAATATTATATTCAGATAATATTTTTTTATTATAATAAAGGATTTGCGTATCAAAATAAAACGGAACTCCAAAATAATGGTCATTTTCTTTAAACGCTTCAAATGAATCCTTTATTAAACTATTTTCAAATTCTTTTTTTATCTCATCTAAAGATTCTATTAAATACGCTTCTTTCAACCTTCCTACATCATCATTTTTCAATAAAATTAAATCAGGCAATTCGCCATTACCTTTGAAAGCAGTAAAAATTTTATCTGGAATTCTCTTTTGTTTAATAATATTAACTTTAATATCAGGATATTCTTTTTCAAATTCAATTGCAATGCTTTTAAGTTCATCTATCCCTTCATATTCAAACCATATTGTTATATTTTTTGAAAATATAAATGTGGTTAAAATTATAAAATATATTAAAATAATCTTTCCTTTCATAAAACTCCTCCTTTTTTGTGATATAATCTTAACATATATTATACAGCATAAAGGAGGATTTTTAAAATGAAAATACTGGGAGTTATACTCGCTGCAGGGCTTTCTACAAGATTTAAAGACAATAAGCTTTTATTTGAATATAATGGAAAAGCGTTATTGCAATGGACTATAGACCTTTTAAATAAATTTGATATTGATAAATTAATGATTGTGAATGAAAAATGGGAAAGTATTAAAAAAAATTTTGATTATAATAATTTTAAAATAATAAAAAACCATAACTATAAAAATGGAATTTCTTCATCTGTTAAAGAAGCTATAAAATTTGCTTTAAAATATAATTATGAAAGTGTGCTAATATTTCTTGGAGATATGCCGCTTATTCCAAGAAATATAGTAACAACAATATTGAATACCACATCAGAAAAACCAATTATAGCTCCATATTATAAAGACAAAAAAGGCTTTCCTACATTAATAAAAAGAGCTTTATTTTATGATATTCTAAATATACAGGGCGATTCTGGAATAAAACAGATTATAAAAAATAATCCTGAATTTGTTGAAAAAATAAATGTTGATTATCCCGAAGTTACGGTTGATTTTGATTATAAGTTGGAGGTGTAATTGTGGATGAAAAAATTAAAAATCAATTGATAAATTTCCAAAAAAATGAAATTACAGAATATTATGTTTATTTAAAATTATCCAAAAGGATTAAAGGGAAAAACGGACACGTTTTAGAAGAAATTGCAAAAGATGAATATAAACATTATCAATTAATAAAAAATCATACAAAAATAGAAATTCAACCAAATAAATTTTTTATTTTCTGGTATATTTTACTTTCTTACGTTTTTGGTTTGACTTTTGCTTTAAATGCTATGGAAAAAGGTGAAGAATCCGCCCAAATAAATTATGAGGAAATTAAAAAACATGTGCCTGAATTTGAAAATATAATAGCAGATGAAAACAAGCATGAAAAACAGTTATTGAGTTTAATAGATGAAGAAAAAATACATTATATCAGTTCTATGGTTTTGGGGTTAAATGATGCACTGGTAGAATTAACGGGAACATTGGCTGGTTTAACCTTTGCATTTCAGAATTCCAGACTCGTCGCTTTATCGGGTTTGATTACTGGAATTGCTGCATCATTTTCTATGTCAGCATCGGAATATCTTTCGCAAAAAGCTGATAAAAACTCCAAGAACCCTTTGAAAGCTTCAATTTATACTGGAATTGCATATATTATAACTGTTTTTTTACTCGTTGTTCCTTATTTTATTTTTTCAAATCCATTAATAGCCTTAATTTTTACTATATTTAACGCAATAATTGTTATAGTATTCTTTTCTTTCTTTGTTTCTGTTGTTCAGGAAAAAACATTTAAACATTATTTCTTTGAAATGTTATTTATTAGTTTTAGTGTTATGATCTTATCATTTGTTATTGGTTTAATAGCAAGGCAGTTTTTTAATATAGAAATATAGAAATATATTATAACAAAAACTCCAGGTATATTCCTGGAGTTTTATTTTAATTAACCATTGATGGACTTTTAAAATTAGTTTTTATAAACCAAATGTGTAATTTTATTCCATTTTCTTCTTCTAATATATATTCAAAATCTTTTATTGTATTTGAGT
>NZ_AZAY01000020.1 GCF_001021165.1 Marinitoga sp. 1197 | reverse complement strand
AAACAAAAAAATTCTGAGCTGTCGCTCTCCTCCGGTGTTACACGCCTACAGCGGGTTTTAGGATAAAGATTTAAGATTTTAAAATTAAACCTTTTCAATATTTTCAAAGAAAATATTCATACTTCCGGTAAATATTAGGATAAAATCATTTTATTTTAAAAAATAAATTCTTAAAATATTTGCAAAGCAAATATTTTCGCCTACGGCGGGTTTTAGGATTAAAATTGGATTTTTATATTAAAAAAACATTTTAATATTTGCTTCGCAAATATTCACGCTTACGCAAATATTCACGCTTACGCAAGTATTGGATTAAAACTTTTTTATTTTAAATCTTTTCTATTATATAATTTTCTATTATTAGTTTTTTATAATCTTGTGCATCTATTTGTAGTTTTTTCATTGTAATCATCTCCAGATTTATTTTTCATTCTTATTATAACATAAATTTATATAGATTCCTCTTCTTTTTTATAGAATTAATACGGTTTTTACTAAAGAAAAAACGTCCAGTATAATAACTGGACGTTCTGCTAACCCCTAAAGGGTTTTTAATGATGGCTCCGGCGGAGGGATTCGAACCCCCAGCCTAGTGGTTAACAGCCACCCGCTCTACCGTTGAGCTACGCCGGAACGAACTCTGAAACATATTATAACATAAGAGATATTATAAATCAAGAAAATTTTTTGCTACAAATATTAAAATATGTTTTATTTTACATAAATAACTTTTGATATTTCTAACCACTTCATTTGTTTTTCCCTTATGGAATAAATAAAATAGATATACCCTATCCTATCTGCATGAAACAATCCTGACAAACTTATAGTTCCTTTAAGTTCATATATACCATCATGTTCAAAATCAACAGGTTTTAATTCGGCAATTCCACCCAAAAATAAACTTTTGTAATCCCCAATAAATTGACCATATTCATTATACGCTTTCATTTTTATATACTGTTTTTTTCTGTCTGATAGATCTATATACGTATAATAATTTTTATATTTTATTAAAGCTTTGAAATTATCCATAAATTCTGCCTGTAAATCTATTAAACTTTGTTTTGAACTTAATAATTCCCCTTTTTCATAAGAATATATATAATAGTATATATAATTTCCACTTCCTCCTGAATATCCTTTTAAAAAAACATCTAATTTTCCATCTCCATCAAAATCATAAAACGATATATCAGGCTCATATACTCCAAAATCTAAATTTACTGTTGTTGATTCTTTTCCAATTATAGATAATTTTAAATTATCTATATATACTGAACTCACGTGAATTCCTTCTAAAACAATCTTTTCATTAATTGAATCTCCATTTAAATCTATTTCTTTTTGTTCAATAATATCAGAAAAAACAAATAAAGGAAACAACATCAATAAAATAACAATTATTTTTCTCATTATATCAACCTCCAAAAAAATGATTATATAATTTTTTAGATAAATATTCTTGCTTATGCCAGTATCCAGCCAATTTTTCATTTCTTGATAAATCACCCAATTTTTTATAATATTTTTTATTCAATTCTCCAGGGCCAGCACTGAATAAAGGAGTTCCAGGCAATGGCATAAATGTATGTGAATGGATAACTGCATTATATTTTCTAATTATTTTATCCATAAACTCAAAGGTTATTTTTATATCTTCATCAGTTTCAAACGGAAATCCAAAAATAAAATCAACATATGGAATAAATCCATTTTCATAAATAAGAGAAATCGCTTTTTCAACTTTTTCCAAATTATGCCCTCGTTTTATTCTATCTAATATTTTTTCACTTCCGCTTTGTGCTCCAACTATAATCATTTTATTATTTACATATTTTTTTATCACTTTCAAAATTTCCGGTGTAACTGATTCTGGTCTTACATCCGAGGGAAAGGAACCTAAATATATTTCTTCAATCCCCACTTTTTTCAAGCTATATAGCAATTCTTCGATTTTATTCACATTTGGTATAACACCATTTTTTGAGCCATAGCCAAATGAATTAGGAGTTATAAACCTTGCAATTTTTCTATTATTTTTTATGGCTTCTTTGGTATATTCAATTATTATTTCTATATCTCTATGTCTTACTTTTCTTCCAAATAAATTAGGTGTTTGACAATAACCACATAAAAACGGACATCCACGAGTTATTTCAATAGGCATAAAATGTTTATTTTTTATGGCAAATGGAGGATAATAATTTAAGTCCACAAATTCATCTGATACGATTATTTTTTTGTCTGTCCCAATTTTCAAAAAATTAGTGAAGGTTTTTTCACCTTCACCTACAAAAACATGATCAAATCCTATTTTTAATGTTTGTTCTGGCATTGCACTTGGGTGTGGACCACCTGCAATTACTTTATATCCTTTTTCTTTTAGTATCGGTATTTCTTTCTCAACATCAAATATGTCAAAACTCATAAATGAATATGCAATTAAAGTTTCCTCTGGTGAATATTCAAGTATTCTACTAAAATTTTTCTCTAACATTATTTCTATATCTATATTTTCCTTTTCAATAGCGCCTATTAAAGAAACAATTGAATATCTATTGGATTTAAATAATCTAAATATTATCCTTTTCAATTTCATCAACCTCATGTTTTTTAGGTATTATATCTCTTAAACCTGATAGAAAAATTAAAATTCCTACAATTATTGCAGAAGTAGCTGAAACATTTATATAGATATATGTTCCAATTGCAATTGCATTTAATATCCAGGACAAAGTTATATATAATCTATTTTTTTTATAATTATATAAGGATGAAAACATTGTAGATAATAAGACCATGACAACAAACAAATTAATGTCTAATTTTTTTATAAAGCCAAACACTGATAACAAAACGCCTATAAATAAAAAGGTTATTGTGAGTTTATCGTACTTTTTTGACTTAAAAGAGAAAAATGCTGTAATTAATCCAAAAATTATCGCTAAAATCATCAAAAATATATTTGTTTTAAGATAATATGCTGCTAATCCTGATAATAATAAAGAAAATGCAACAGAATAAATCATTCTTTCACCTCACATCTTGTCTACAACTCTTATCCCCAATAAATCCAATCCTTTTTTCAATACTTCTCCGGCCAGATGAGATAACAACAATCTTGATTTTAATATATCCTCTTTTTCTTTTAAAACAGGTAAATTATTATAGAAAGAATTATACGTTTGCGCTAATTCAAATAAGTAATCAGCTATTAAATTTGGCTTGTAATCTTCTGCTGCTCTCATTGTTATTACAGGTAATTGAGTTAATAATAGACCTAATTTTCTCTCTATTTTTTCATTTATAATCAATTTAGAGTTTTCAATTTTATATCCTTTTTCGCTTGCTTTTCTTTTTAATGACTGTATTCTTGCATATGTATATAATAAATATGGTGCTGTATTTCCCTCAAAAGATAACATTTTATCCCAGTCAAATATTATATGACTTATTCTGTTCTGACTTAAATCTGAATACTTTACAGCTCCTATACCTATTGCCTCTGCTATTTCATTTTTTTCTTCATCTGTTAAATTTGGATTTTTTTCTTCAACTATTTTTTTTGCTTTTTCCACTGCTTTATCAAGCAATTCTTGCAATTTTATAACATTACCTTTTCTTGTAGAAAATACCCCATCTGCAAATCTCATTAATCCAAACCATATATGTTGATAATTATCATCCCATCCCAATTTTTTTGCGATATTAAATACCTGTTTAAAATGTGTTTGTTGCCTTTCATCGGTAACATATAGTATTCTATTTGGTTTATACGTTTCTCTTCTAAATTTTATACAGGCTAAATCCGATGTTGCATATAAAAATGCTCCATCTTTCTTTTGTATTATTGCAGGTGGAAGATTTTCTTTTTCATCAAAAAATACAACAACAGCACCCTCGCTATATGTTGCTATACCTTTTTCAAGAAGCATCTTAACTATTTCTGGCATAATTTCATGATAATGAGATTCACCATAATATGTATCAAATTCTATATCCATTCTTTTGTATATTTTATTGTACTCTTTTAATGATAAATCTATAAATTCCTGCCACAATTTTCTGTTCTCAGGCTCACCATCCTGTAATTTTTTTAATTCTAATCTTGCTTCTTCAAGCAATTCTGGGTTTTTTTCTGATTCTTTTTCAAACTTTACGTAAATCCTTTCCATCTCGCCAATAGGATCTTTTTCGTAATTCTCTTTATCTAACCATAATCTATAACCGACTATCAATTTTCCAAACTGCGTCCCCCAATCACCCAGGTGATTGTCTCCAACCACATTATATCCCAAATATTTATATATTCTTTTTATTGAATCTCCTATTACAGTACTTCTTAAATGGCCTATATGCATTGGCTTTGCAATATTGGGTGAGGAATAATCTATTACTACAGTTCCTTTATCTTTTATAAAGGAAAAATCAGGTTTTTCATTTTCTATTTTCAATAAATAACCTGTTAAAAATTCATTTCTTATATAAAAATTTATAAATCCTGGTCCAGCTATTTCCACTTTTTCTATTATATTATTTTCTGGAATATTATCTACAATTTCCTGCGCAATACTTCTCGGTGATTTCTTCAAAGTTTTTGCATTTATCATCGCATAATTCGTTTGAAAATCACCAAAGTTTTCGTTCGCTGTTTTTTGAACAACTGGACTTTTTATTTCTATTTCTGGATATACTTTTTTTACTGACTCTATTAACAGTTCTTCTAACATTTTTTCAATCAACTTCATAAACAAACACTCCTTTCATTTTTACTAATTTATATTGTAATTATAACATAGATTTTGTTAAAAAAAGTATAAATTAATTTATGGATTTCTTAGTTTTTTATTTTTTTATTCATATTTATATAGCAGTTAATAGTTAAGATTGCTATAAATTTTCGTAAAATATATATTATTTTAATATATAAATATGTAATATAAATGATTTTATGCTTTGGTTAATTTTTCTTTTCAATTGAACATTTTTTATATTTTTGGAGTATAATATATACGGAAGTTAAAAAAGATTAATCAAGGAGGTTGATAATATGGCTGAAAAAGAATATGTTGTTGGTATTGATTTGGGTACTACTAATTCAGCTATTGCCTGGATGAAACCAGACGGAAATGTTGAAGTTATTCCAAATGCAGAAGGAAAAAGAACAACTCCTTCAATTGTTCATTTCTCTAAAGATGGAACAGTTATCGCAGGGGAACCAGCAAAAAGACAGGTTGTTTTACACCCTGAAAGGACTATTAGATCAATAAAAAGAAAAATGGGGTCTGACTATAAAGTAAGTATAGATAATAAAAGCTTTACTCCTCAACAAATAAGTGCATTTGTTTTACAAAAATTAGTAAGAGATGCTGAAGCATACTTAGGCGGAAAGATCAAAAAAGCTGTTATTACAGTACCTGCTTATTTCAACGACGCTCAAAGGCAGGCAACTAAGGAAGCTGGAGAAATAGCAGGTTTGGAGGTTTTGAGAATTATCAACGAGCCAACAGCTGCTTCAATTGCTTTTGGATTAAATAAGGTTCATGAAGATAAAAAAATTGTTGTGTATGATCTTGGTGGAGGAACTTTTGATGTTTCTATTTTAGATGTCGGTGAAGGTGTTATTGAAGTTGTATCTACTTCTGGTAATAATCATCTTGGTGGAGACGATTTTGACCAGAGAATAATAAACTGGTTAGTGGAAGAATTTAAGAAAGAACATGCTTCAGATATATCAAATGACAGGCAGGCTATGCAACGTTTAAAAGAGGCTGCTGAAGCTGCAAAAATAGAACTTTCTACAAAATTAGAAACAGAAATAAATTTACCATTTATAACGGTAGTAAATGGACAACCTGTACATTTACAAAAAACATTAACAAGAAAGAAATTCGAAGAATTGGTAAGAGACTTAATCGAATCAACAAGAGGTCCTATTGAAACTGCTTTAAAAGATGCAGGTTTATCTTCACAGGAAATAGATGACGTCCTATTAGTTGGAGGTTCAACAAGGATTCCCGCTGTTCAGGATTTAGTAAAATCAATTTTCCAAAAAGAGCCAAGTAAAGGCGTTAACCCAGACGAAGCAGTTGCTGTTGGTGCTGCTGTGCAAGCAGCGATTATGACTGGAAATACGGAACAAGACTTAGTTTTAGTTGATGTTACACCTTTATCATTAGGTGTTGAGGTTAAAGGTGGTTTAATGGAAGTTATTATTCCTAAAAACAGCAAAATCCCAATTAGAAAAAGCAAAGTATTTACAACCGCTGCTGATTTCCAGAGTGAAGTTGAAATTGGAGTTTTCCAGGGAGAAAGACCTTTAGCAAGAGATAATTTCTTCCTTGGAAGTTTTAAATTAACCGGTATACCACCAGCACCAAGAGGAGTTCCACAAATTGAAGTTTCATTTGATATAGATGCTAATGGTATAGTTAACGTTTCAGCTAAGGATTTAGGAACCGGAAAACAACAATCAATGGTTGTTACAGGTAGAAATAAATTATCTTCAGAAGATATTGAAAGAATGATTAGAGAAGCTCAAGAGTATGAAGAACAAGATAAGAGAAAAAGAGAAGAAATTGAGCTTAAAAACCAGGCTGATGATTTAGCATATCAGGTAGAGAAATTAATTAACGAAAATAAAGATAAAGTTCCTGAAGATCAAAAAACAAGATTAGAAACATTGATCAAAGATGTTAGAGACGCTATAAACAATAATGATATAGCTAAGTTGAAAATAGTTATGGAAGATTTGAAAAACGAATCAATGAAATTAGGACAATATATATATCAGCAAGCTCAAGCAGCACAGGGTAGTGCAAATCAAAACCCCGAAGATACACAAAATCAAAATAGTTAATTAACAATTATTTAGCTGGATCTGTATAGATCCAGCTTTTTATATTTTGTAAATTTGATGAAATGTATCTGTTATATTCCTCCTGTATAATTGCTGAAATATTTTTCAGGGGGGATGTAATGTATAACAAAAACGTCATTATTTACCCAATTTACAGATTTTTTATAAACTTCCGCATTATTGGACCCATACTCATTCCTTATCTACTCTTCAAAGGTTTAAATTATTCTCAAATTATGTTATTACAAAGTATTTATTCCGTTTCTATCTTTTTATTTGAAGTCCCAACCGGAAGTTTAGCCGATAAAGTTTCAAGAAAATTTTCTCTTTTTTTATCCGGAATATTTGCCGCATTGGGTCTAACCTTATATATAATTTTTAATTCATTTTTGATATTTGTTTTAGCTGAAATACTTTTTGGAATTGGTTTAACATTATCAAGTGGTGCAGATTCTGCTCTACTTTATGAAAGTTTAATCAAATTAAATCGAAAAAAAGATTTTCAGGTCATAGAAGGAAAAAGTAACTATTATTTGTTTTTAGGTCATGCTTTTGGTTCCATCCTCAGTAGTTTTTTATACTCATATAATAAGTTTCTTCCGTTTTGGCTTAGCACATTGAGTGTATTAATTGGTTCTATTGCTGCATTCTTTTTTATAGAAACAGATAGAGAAAAAAGCAAACATAATTATACTATACATATTTTTAAAAGTTTCAAAATAGCTATAAACACCCCTCGCATTGTATGGGCTTTACTATATGCTAGTTTCTATGGCTTTATATATAGAGTAGGCTTTTGGTTATATCAACCATATTTTTCCACAATAAATATTGATGTTAAATGGTACGGAGTAATATTTTTTGGATTCAATATAATTGCTGCATGGGCTTCAAAATATTTATCACCTAAAATTAAAGATACTCGCCCAAGAAAAGTATTATTAAGTTTAATAATGCTGATGACTTTAAGTTTTATTTTACCAGTAATTTTTATATCAAAATTGGCAATAGCTTTTCTGGCTTTGCAACAAATAGTTAGAAGTCTTTATAGACCAACAATGAATTTTTATATTAATCACCAAGTAGAAGATAAATATAGAGCAACTGTAATTTCAATGGTAAGTCTTGCAGCTAATTTAAGTTTTGCGATATTATCACCGTTTATTGGTATGGCACTTGATTATAAAGGGACTATTTTTACATATATTCTGGTCGGGATTATTTCACTTACCGGTACTATAGAATTAATTTTATTAAGAAAAAAACAAAAAAAGCTAAAAGAAAAAATGAATGCTTCTGCATGAAGCGTTCATTTTTCTACGGGTAAATTTTTACCCAATTACGTTCATATTCCAAAACTTTTTTTAAATAATCGGAAGTTTCTTTTCTTGTATTGGATAAAAGATAATTATATAATCCACTTAAATTCATCTTTTCTAAGTTTAACCCTCTAACTCTTTTTGAAATTGCTACTGGTCCCATATTATATCCTGCAATAACCATATATTTTCGTTTTGAATATTCTTTTTCGAACTTGAAATATTTTGTATGTAATAAATATATATAAGCTGACCCATATAAAATATTTTTTTCTGGATTATATAGTTCATTCACCAATATTCTAGGATTTGGTTTTCGTTTATAAAGAAAAATATATGCTTCCGTTGCACCATATCTGGGAATTAATTGCATCAATCCCATAGCTCCACTTCTTGATCTTGCGTATGGTAAAAATGACGACTCTTTTTGTATTATGGAAAGAATAAATGGCTTTGGTAATCCATATTTTTTTGATATTTTATTAACTATTGGAATATATTGCTTTGCCTTTTCCAGAAAAGGATTTTTTATAATTGGAATCTTTGTTTTATATATGATTTTACCATCAACAGTTTCTTTTTCTTTTTTTATTTTCGGATTTTCAATTTGTTTTTTGTCAATAAGATTCTCAAGAACTGGCTTTTTGGTGAATTCATCTTTTTTGCTGATAGTTCTTTTCAATTGTTCTTTTATTTTTTCCATAGCTTTTTCTGGACTCTCATTTTTTTCTATAATTGTTTTTACTTCCAGATATCCATTTTTATTTTTCTCATCACTTTTAAAACTCACTTCACTAAATGTTTTCAAATCTTCAGAAAATTCAAACCATTTTTGCGATGAATATTCAAATGGTTTTCCCCAGATTTTCTCAAAATTTTCTAAAAATTTCTTTTCTTTTATCAGATATTCTTTATAGTATTTATCCCATTCTTTCTGGCTCTCTTTATATAATTCTTGCCATTGTTCATTCATTATTTTTAAATGGCCCTCCCATTCTTTATTCATTTCATCAAAATATTTATTAAATTCTTCAGAAAACAAATTTTCTATATCAGAATTGAAATTCATATTAATATCCATATCCATATCAGGTATTTTAAATGGGTCATCTTCAGAAAAAATTATTAAAAAATATAGCATAAAAAATAATAATAATAATAAAAATTTTTTCATCATTCATCTCCCCCATAATATTTTTTTAAATAGTTTTCAACTTTTCCGGCTAATTCTAAAATAATTAATCCATATATATTTATTCCCAGAACATAAAAAATTATTAAAAAACATAGCATAAAATTATTTTTCATATATTCTGGTATTAAAAAATAATAAAATTTTGTCATTATCATTGTGCTTATAAAAGCTGTTAATGAGGTTATAATATATTTTATTTTTTTAGAATACGTGAAGACTATTATCGGAATAAAAAAGAGAAAAATTAAAGACGAAACTTGAATAAAAAATCCAAAAATAGACATTATAAATAAAAATCCCACTGTAAATATTATCGAATAATATAAATTATCTAACAGCGGGATAAATATTGGTATTAATAATGGAATAATATTTGGAGCTATATGAAAAAATTTAGCAATAATATAAAGAATTACTACAATTGATAAATATATTGCTGTTAAAACACTTTTGTTCCTTAAATACAAGGGCATAAATCTCCTCCCATACATTCACAACATGTATCTGCAACAGCAATAGTCCCTATACATTGTAAACATTCGGAACAATCATCATTTCTTCTATAATAACCAGCTCTGAACTTATAGAGTTCTTCTTTCATTTTTTCATCGCTTTTATATTCATTGAATTTATCTTTCCAACTAAATTTTTCATTTTTCATTTTTATTCTCCTTTCAAAAATTTTAAATTTATATATTAATTATTATACCATAAAAAATAAACCTCTTCCAAAAATCCGGAAGAAGTTTATTTTCAACTTAATAGTTTGATGGATTTATTTTGATGGATTTATAAAGTAAATAGCTACACCAGCTACGCCTAAAACAATACCTAACCAACCTAAAATATTTGCTTGATTTGCCGTTTTTTCTATTTTATCAACTCTTGCTTTATCCACAACAGAATCTGACATTGCATATTTTTCTAATTGTTTTTCTAAATTTGCTTTAGTTACATAATTATCGAGTTTCGAGTCAACATCAGCAACAAGTGCATATTTTTCAAGATCTGTTTTTAACGCATAATCTTTTAATCTGGCATTTAAATCTCCTAATGTTGCATATTGTTTTAGATCACCAAATGTTACATATTCTTTCAATGTATCTTTTGTTACATAATTATCAAAATTTAAAGTTAATTCCTTTATTTTTCCAGCATTTGCAGCCACTGATGTTTCAACAGATTTTAAGCTTGAATTTAATCCATTATATAAATTTTCTAATGATGATACTTTTGAATTTAAAGCAGTTATTTCTAATGAAACTTTACTCAAATCTTCAAGTTTAGCATAATCTTTCAAATATTCACTAACTTTTGTATCAATTGTGGTGTTTACCATATCAATATCGGCTTTTAAAGCTAATTTTGATTCAAAATCTGATATTTCATTTTTTATGTTTTCTAAATCTACTGAATTTACTTTCATTTCTAAATCTGCTACTTTATTAGCCAGTATTCCAATTGATTCTACTGCTGTTTTATTTGAAGCAACTTCCTTTTTAAGAACAGCTATGTCATCTGATAAATTTTTTAACATATTTAGATTATTTTCCAAATTTGATATTTTTTGTTCAATCATTTTATTTGATTGCATTTCATTTATCTTTTTTTCAACGTTGTCAATTTTTGTACTCAAAAAGCTAATAACATCATAAGCACTTTTTAACTCGTTTATAGAAGCTTCTAATTCATTTATTTTTGAATTTAATTGCGTTGTGTCTATATTTTCTATTGATTTTTTTATCATCGCTTCAACTTCCATTTTTGACATGCCTTTTGATTGTTTTTCAATTTCCTGAACCTGTTTATCAAGACTTACAACTTTTTCTGCTAATGTTGCAAACAATTGTTGTTCTACATATTTTAAAGCTCTATCAAGTGCAACTGTTAGTTGATATCTATTTACCTGTGATAATCCTTGATATGTTCCATCTGGAAATCCTTCAATAATGCCTAAAGAGGATAACCTTTCAATAGAATCAAATGCCCAATGATTAACCGGAACATCTTTATACGTTGTTGCCGCAAATGAAAATACAGCTAAAGATAAAACGGCTAAAATAATTAAGATCTTTTTCATCCTAACACCTCCAAAAAATTTTTATTATTTTCTAACTCTCAATCTTATTTTACCACAAAAATCAAAAAAAATGGTAAAATAAATTAGTATTTTTAGACATATTTTTATGATATACTTTAATAAGTTTTATTGAAATTGAAAGTTGATTCCCCTAATATTGATTTTTATCAATACTATTTTCTATATTATTATAACAAATTCCTTAAAAAATATAAATACGGAGGTGTTTCAATGCGTTTAAAAAGAACTCATAAATGTGGTGAATTGAATATTAATAATACTGGAGAAAAGGTTATATTAAATGGTTGGGTAGAAAGAGTCAGAGATTTAGGTGGAATTAAATTTGGATTATTAAGAGATCGCTATGGAAAAGTTCAGTTTGTTGTTGATCCGGATAATGAAAAAATTTATGAAATAGCGAAATCTATAGGCAATGAATATGTTATAGCTATAAAAGGTATTGTTAGAAAAAGGCCAGATGATGCAATAAATAAAAATATGAAAACCGGAGAAGTCGAGATTTTAGTTGAAGACCTTGAGATTTTATCAGAATCTGAAACTCCACCTATTTATATAAACAAAGATGAAGAGATTTCAGAAAATTTAAGATTAAAGTTCAGATATCTTGACTTAAGAAAGGAAAAAATGCAGAAAAATTTATTCTTACGTCATAAGGCTCTTCAAATAACAAGAGAATATTTTTCGAAAAATGATTTTATGGAAATAGAAACTCCTTATTTAACTAAAAGCACACCTGAAGGTGCAAGAGATTTTTTAGTTCCATCAAGACTAAAACCAGGAACTTTCTATGCTTTACCACAATCTCCACAATTATTTAAACAGTTGTTAATGGTTTCTGGATTTGATAGATACTTTCAAATTGCAAGATGTTTCAGGGATGAAGATTTTAGAGCGGATAGACAGCCAGAATTCTCACAAATAGATTTTGAAATGTCTTTTGTTGATATGGATGATATTTTAAATTTTACTGAGGGATTATTAAAAAAATTATTCAAAGAATTAATAAATTATGAATTAGAATTACCATTAAAGCGATATACATATGATGAAGTTATGGATAAATATGGTTCTGATAAACCCGATACAAGATATGGCCTTGAAATCAATGATTTTACAGAAATATTCCAAAATACCCATGCAGAATTTATAAAAAATGCTATAGAAAACAATCAGACTATTAAAGGTATTGTTTTAAAAGAAAAAGCAAATAAGTTTTCAAGAAAAAGAATCGATGAATATACAGATTTTGCAAAATCAGTTGGTGCAGGAGGATTAATCTGGGTAAAAAATGAAAATGGAAATATTAAATCATCAATTAAAAAATTTGCAGAACCTGAACTAAATGAACTAGTAAAAAACGGATATATTGGAAATAATGATATCGCGTTTATTTTAGTTGGAAAAAAAGAAGAAATAAACAAAATTTTGGGACATATTAGAGTTAAATTAATTAAAGAAGAAATGGAGAAAAAAGAAGGTTTTGACGTATTGTGGGTTGTAGATTTTCCAATGTTTGCATGGGATGAAGAAGAAAATAGACTGGTTGCTGAACATCATCCTTTTACTATGCCAAAATTAGATGAGTTTGAAAAATTTGCGGATTCAAATCCACTAAAAATAAGAGCTCAATGTTATGATTTAGTTATCAACGGATATGAAATGGCAAGCGGTAGTATAAGGGTTCATAGAAAAGATTTACAAAATAAAATATTCGAATTAATTGGTTTAAGTGAAAAAGAAATCAACGAAAAATTTGGATTTTTAATAGAAGCATTTAAATATGGACCTCCACCACATGGGGGTGCTGCTATAGGATTTGACAGATTAATTGCAATTATGGCGGGCGAAGATTCTATTAAAGAGGTTATTGCATTTCCAAAAACTGCAAGTGGTTCCAACCCAATGACTGGAGCACCATCTTCTGTTTCAGAAAAGCAATTAAAAGAATTAAAAATAAAGCTCGATATTTAAGGAGGATTAGAATGAATAAGTTTAAAGTAGCTATTGATGGTCCTGCTGGTTCAGGTAAAAGTACTATTGCAAAAGAAATTGCAAATATATTTAATTTATATTATCTGGATAGTGGAGCATTATATAGAGCATTTGGATATTACCTGAAAAAAAAGGGTTTTGATTTAAATAGTGAAAATGATATAATAAATGCGTTAAAATCTTTTGATATTAAAATTATTGATGGAGATTATTATTTGTTTGATGAAAAGCTGGATTTTCAGATAAGAACACCAGAAATTGGAAAAGCTGCTTCAATAGTAGCAAAAAATCCAGATGTCAGAAAAAAAGTTAATGAAATATTACGTAATATAGCTTCAAATAACGGCGTTGTTATAGATGGCAGAGATATCGGAACTGTTGTATTACCTGATGCTGAAATAAAAATATTTTTAACTGCATCTATTGAAGAAAGGGCTAAAAGAAGATTTAAAGAATTAATAGAAAAGGGTGAAGATGTAAGTTTAGAGGATGTTATGAAAGAAATAGAAAAAAGAGATATCGCTGACTCTACACGAAAAATCGCCCCTTTAAAACCTGCTGCTGATGCAATTATAGTTAATACTACAGGAAAAGATATAAAAACTGTGGTAGATGAAATAAAAGAAATTATCTTGAAAAAGATTAATTTGGAGTGATTTAAATGGAAATACGCCTTGCTTCAAAAATTGGATTTTGTTATGGCGTTGAAAGAGCTTATGAAAAGGCCCTGGAACTGGCAAAAAAAAATAAAAATGTATATATATATGGTGATTTAGTACATAACAATAGTGTTAAAGACGAACTTATATCTAAAAATATTAATTTTTTCTATTCTTTAAATGATTTACCAGAGAATTCAAAAGAAGCTATTTGTATTATACGTGCTCATGGTATTCCTAAAAAAGATAAGAACTTTTTAAAAAATAACTTTAAAAGGGTTGTAGATTTAACCTGTCCTATTGTTGAAAAGGTCTTTAATTATGCTTACAGTATGCAAAAAAAAGGGTTCTTTATTGTCGCATATGGAAAGAAAGAGCATGCCGAAATGATCGGATTAAAAGGTAATATAGATGAGAAAAAAATAGAAATATTAAAAAATGCTAAATCTTTTAAACATAACAAATTATGTATAATCACTCAAACAACTATGGATTATAATAATTTTAAAGATTTTGCATCACAAATTGCAAAACTTTCAGAATATAATGAGTTGGTAGTAAAAGATACTATATGTTATGAAACAAAAATTCGGGAAAAAGAAGCTAAAGATATTGCAATTTGGTCAGAATTTGTTATAATAATAGGAGGAAAACATAGTTCAAATACTCGAAAACTATATGAAATTTCTAAAAAATACAATAACAATTCTATTCATATAGATTCGGTTAAAGAATTATTGCATATTGATTTTTCCAAAATAAAGAAAATAGGTATTTTAACAGGTACTTCTACACCAAATAAATCTATCAAAGAAGTTATCGAATTTTTAAGGAGGGGTTTTTGATGGTTGAAGATAAAAATGAATTTGAAAAATTACTAAGCGAGGAAACAGAATTTCAAATAAAAAAGGGGGATATTATAAAAGGTGAAATTATTTCTATTAGTTCAGATGGCCTTTTTGTTAGCGCAGAAGGAAAACCATTTGACGTATATGTCGGAAAAGATTATTTATTAAACAATATTAAAGAATATAAATCAGGAGATAAAATTACTGTAAAATTATTAAAAATCAACGAATCTGAAGGCCAGGCATTCGGGTCAGAGAAAGCTGCAAAAAGAGATGCTATAATAGAAGATATCGTTGAAGGTAAAATTGTGAAAGGCAAAATTGTTGAAAAAATCGAAAAAGGTTATATTGTAGAATTAGAAAATGTTATAAATGCATTTTTACCAGGCTCATTATCAATGCTTAATCCACGTCATGATTTTCCAAAAGAAGAAATGGACTTTCTTGTATTAAAAAATGAAAAAAGAAGAAGAAAAATAAATATTGTCGTATCAAGAAAAGGCATTATCGAAAAATATGTCGATGAATTTTTTGAAAATCATCACTTAAATATGATTGTTGAAGGAATTGTAAGTGGCATAAAAGATTTTGGTTTATTTGTTAATTTAAATCCATATGTTACCGCTTTAGCTCCAAGAAGCGAATTATCCTGGGATAAAAAGTTCGATCATACAAAATCCTATTCTATTGGAGATAAGGTAAAAGGTGTTATTATAAAATTAGACAAAGAGGAAAAAAAGGTGTCTATTTCTATAAAAAGATTAAAAGATGATCCGTGGGAAAATATTGAAAAAAAATTCCAGATTGATTCTGTTGTTACTGGAGAAGTGGTTGAAATTTTTCCATTTGGTTTTGCGATTAAACTTGATGAAGGCGTGGAAGGTCTTGTTCATGAATCTGAAATTTTCTGGACAGGAAAAGGTAGAATTGAAGATATAGTTAAAATAGGTGATTTAGTAAAGGTTAAAGTTATTTCAATAGATAAAGATAAAAAGAAAATAACTTTAAGTTATAAGCAGGTAATTGGAGATCCATGGGAAGATATTGATAATAAGTTAAAAGAAGGAGATATTATTAACGGACAGGTAGAGAAACTTTTACCAAATGGTATTATTGTAAAATTAGATAATAATTTAACAGGTTTTTCACATGTTTCCGAATTATCGTGGAATTTTGTTGATAATATTGAAGATTTGTTCTCAGAAGGGGATAAAATTAAAGTTAAAGTGTTACATATAGATAAAGATAATAGAAAAATAAAATTAAGTATTAAACAGACAAAAGAAAATCCTTGGAAAAAAGTTTCCAATGAATTAAAAAAAGGAGACAAAATAAGCGGAAAAGTCTTGAAATATGTTGGGAAAGGCGCTGTTGTACTTGTTGATGATTATGAAGTAGAGGCATTTATTCCAAAATCAAAAATTGACTTATCTGAAAATGAAACCATTGAAGATGTTTTAAAAATAGGTACTAAAGTCGAAGGTGAGATTTTATCTATAGATTTTGAAAATGAAGAACAAAAAGGAAACATGATTATAAGTTTATTAAAATAATAGAGGTGAATTAAATGAAACCAGTTGTGCTAATTATCGGAAAACCAAATGTTGGAAAATCAACTCTTTTTAATAGGTTGATAAAGGAAAAAAAAGCTATAGTAATGGACTATCCTGGTGTAACTAGAGATCAAATATTCAGTGAGGCACGCTATGATGGGCGTGCCTTCACCTTAGTTGATACATGCGGAATATTTGAAGAACCTGCAAATGAATTAGAAGAAATTGCAAAAAATAAAGTAATGGAATCTTTAAAAGAATCAGATCTAATCTTATTTATAGTTGATGGTAAAAACGGTTTAACCGCTGAAGATTATTATTTAGCAAATGTATTAAGAAAAGTTAAAAATAAAGTTCTATTAGTGGCAAATAAGGTTGAATCTTATGAAAAATTTGAAATTAATGTATTACCTGAACTATATAAATTAGGTTTAGGAGAACCTATACCTGTTTCTTCGGAACATAATAAAAATTTAGATGAATTAATAGAAAATATTTTTGAAAAAATCCCTCAATATGAAACTGAAGAAGAAAAAGACGAAAATATCATAAAAGTGGCTTTAATTGGACGGGCAAATGCTGGTAAATCTTCTCTTTTTAATGCTATTACAGGTATTAATAGAGCTATTGTTTCAGATGTGCCGGGAACAACAAGAGACAGCATTGATGAATTAGTAGAAATAAACGGGCAAAAGTATCTTTTTATAGATACTGCTGGTTTAAAAAGAAAGTCAAAGACCAAATACGGTAGTGTCGAGATGTATAGTACAGTTAGAACTATTCGAGCAATTGAAAATTCTGATGTTGTTGTTTTACTTATAGATGCGGTTGAGGGGATTACTCAACAGGATAAAAAAGTTATAGGTACAGCAGAAAACAGAGGAAAGGCTACTGTAATTGCTTTTAATAAATGGGATCTGGTAAAATATCATGATAAACGAATTGAAGAATACTTAAATTTATTTGAAAAGGAATTGTATTTTGTAAATTATAGTCCTGTTATATTCACATCAGCTGCTAAACATTGGGGCATTGAAAAATTAATGGATGCTATAGATACTGCCTACAATTCTTATACAAAACGAATACCTACAAGTGCGTTAAATGCAGCTTTAGAAAGATTTATGATGGTATCTCCTCCACCGATCCGAAAAGGAAAAAGAATAAAAATTTATTATGGAACGCAGGTTGATATTAAACCTCCTGTTTTCATATTTTTTAGTAATATGCCTCAACAAATTCCTAAAACTTATCAAAGAGCTATTCAAAATATGATTAGACGATATATTGATCCTTTTATTGGCTCGCCCATTTTTATAAAGTTTAAAAATAGAACCAAATAATAAAATAGAATCGAATAATGAGGTGATTATCTTGACTGCTATTTTGTGGATAATGTTAGGTTATCTATTTGGTTCAATTCCATTTAGTTTTCTAATCGCTCGTTTAAAAGGAATAGATATTACCAAAGTTGGTAGCGGTAATGTTGGTGGTACAAATGTTTTAAGAAATGCGGGAGCATTTTATGGAATATTAAGTATGATTTTAGATCTTTTAAAATCATTTATTCCAACATTTGTTGCTTTTAATTTTAATAAAGATATTGCATATTTTGTAGCTCTCTTTTCTGTTATAGGTCATATATATCCTGTATGGTTAAGATTCAAAGGAGGAAAAGGCGTTGCTTCTACAGTTGGTGTCTATTTTGCTTTAAACCCAGCTTTAGCTTTAATATTTTTTCTAATATGGATACCTTTAACCTTAACAACTAAATATGTTTCTTTGGCATCAATTTCTACTTTAAGTATAATTGGAATTATTAGCTTTATTTATTCACCAAAACTTGCTTTATTAAATATAGTTTTAGCTTTAATTAGTATTTATAAACATAGATCCAATATTGAAAGGTTATTAAACCATAATGAAAGAAAAACAGATATTATAGAAATTTTTAAAAGGTCCTTTAAAAGATGAAGAAAATAATATTTATTTTTATATTATTTTATTCAATTGCCTTTTCTCAAAATTTAACAGATAGTGAAAAAATGGCTCGAAAGTTATTTTCAGAGAGTCTAAATAGTTTTTTTTCTGGTAAAAAATATGAAGCTCGTTTGAAATTAGAAGATGCTATGTCAAATCAAATTTATTTAAGAGACGTTCCATATTTCTGGTATTTTGCTGCTAAACTGGATCTTTTATTAGGAAATATTGAAAAAGCCAAAGAAGATTTAAATAACATTCTGTTTTTTTCTCCTTCAAACACTGAAGCAATATCACTTTTAAATTTTATAAACTCCCTGAATAACATTGAAAAAATAATTTCACCAGAAATAAAAATAAAAGAATTTAAACAAATAAAAAATATTATAAATGCTAATGAAAAATACTTTATGGCTAATGATTTTCTTATAGTAAATTCTTATATATATATATTAGATATACAAAATAAGCTAATTTACTATACCAACCTGGATAATTCTTATGAAAACTGGATAAAATTTGAAAATGCTATAGGGAAAGATTTTATTCCTTTAAATATATATTATGATGAGCGCACAGACTATTTTTATGTTTCCGGAAACACCGGTCTTTATGTAATAAAAAATTTTTCTTTACAAAAAAAGTTCTATTTCGAAAAAATTAGCAAATATGATAATCTTTTATTAATTGGATTAGATAGAGTCGGAAGATTCTGGACTTATTATGCAAAAAATAATAGTATTCTTATTCTTGATTATGATGGAAATTTATTGGAAAAAATAGCTCTGGACAATAGCTATATTATAACAAATGGGAGTTTTTCGGAAGAATATATAAACTTAATTGATATAAAAAATAAACAGGTTCTTGTATTTTCAACTTATTCAAAAAAAATAGAATCAATTATTCCTCTAAAAAATTCTCATAAACCTTTAAATATTGTATCATTACCTTATAATATTTTTTTAATTTCTTTTATGAATGATGGTACTTATTTATATCAAAATGGAAAATTTATCAAGTTATTTAATTCTTCTTATTTGTTAAATTATAATAACGGAATTCTAATGAAATTTGATTATTCAAGTTATAAATTGATTTTGGATCAAGTTGATTTTGTTGGAGATATAGTTCCTTATCATGTATTTTTATATGGAATTGATTTTGATGTATCTAAAATGATGATTAATTTAAAAATAAGCACCATTTCACCAGGAAGTAATTTGATTAATTTCATTAATAGAAAAATTTATATTACAGATTCAGAAGGTCGATATGCTTTTGATTATAGTAAAAAATTAGAAAAACCTCGTATTTATAATTTTGATAATATGGAATATCTATTTTTAGAAATGACTCCTCTTTTAAAAAACGATTCTATAATTATATTAAATGATACAGAAAATACAAATTATGAAAAATATATAAATATTACGAATATTATACCTTTTTTATTTACAAATATTTCTTTGTATATTATTTCAGATAAAATAATAGATAAAAAATTTCGATATCTTATTAACTTAACTGGTGGTTATCTTATCCCAGAAGAATATCTTATGACCTTTGAAAAATATATAAAAATAAACAAAAAAATAATACAAAATATTACCTATAAAATTTACCCTCCCATAGCTCCTGGAATTAGACCGGTAAAGATTTATTTACAAATAGATAGTAAAATCATGAGTGATACAATGTATTATTATTCGGAAGGTGTTGGAATTGCAGAATAAAAGTAACTATTATCTCAATTTAGGAAACAAATATCTAAGTTTAAACAATGTCGATTTAGCCATTAAAAACTATTTACTAGCTTTAAAAGAAGATTCAAAAAATCCTTTAATATACCATAATTTAGGTGTATGTTATTTATTAAAAAATGAATCAAGTTTAGCGTTCGAAAATTTTAAAAAATCTATCGAAAATGGATTAAATACTGAAGAAACTTATTACTATTATTTAAAATCTTCATTTAATTCTGGTAACTATGAGGAATGCTTAAAAATTAATGCTAATGATAAATTTTTCATTGACATGAATCTAATAAAAATAAAAGCTGCTTTAAAAGTAAACAATTATAAATATGCAAAAAATACTTTAGAAATTTTAAAAATGAATGGATTTTCAAGTCAGGAATTAAATTTAATAGAAAAAATCATTAATTCAAAAAATAATATATAGGAGGTTTTAGCAGTGAGACTAAAAATGTCTATTATTCTGATTGTCCTTGTGGGAATTTCACTTTTTGCTAATTATACAATTAGGACGGGTGATGTTTTGGGATTATGGGTTTTTGGTTATCCAGAATATTCTAACCAAAAAATTATGGTTGGTCCAGATGGGAAGATTACTGTTCCGCCGATTGGAAGATTAACTGCAATTGGAAAAAACATTGAAGCACTTGAAAAAGAAATAAAAGATAAAATAAGCACTTATATAAAATCACCTAATGTTACTCTGGGTATTGTTAATTATGCTCCATTTGAAGTTCAAGTCATTGGAAATGTTAGAAAATCTGGTATTATACAATTGCCCAAACCTGAATTATCCTTAACAAAAATTATCTCTTTAAGTGGTGGATTTGCGGAACCATGGAAAAGTTCTTATGCCATAGTAAAATATCCTGATGGCACAGAAAAGAAAGTTGATATTACTAATTTATTCAAAGGATTATTATTAGAAAATGATCCTATAGTACCTGAAAACTCAACCGTTGTCATACCTTTTGAATTTAATACCAATATTAATGTATACACAAATTTCGGAATAAAAACTATCCAATATTTTAATGGAATTACATTAAAAGATGTTATTTCTCTTTCAAATATTAATCCAGAAAATTTCGAAAATTCCATTATTGTATTAAGAAATGAAGAAATGTTAAACTATTCTTTTGATGATTTAAAAAATAATAATAATATAACTCTAAAAAAAGGGGATACTATTATTTTTAATAAGTTAGAAAAGTATGTTTATGTTTTTGGCCTAAATAAAAGTGGGAAAATAATATTTGATAAAGATGAACCATTTACTATGAAAACTTTGATGGCTAAACTTGGAATTGACCCAAAATACACTACGTATACAATATATAGTAAAGAAAATGGAAAATTGGATAATATTAATGACGATTATAATTTAAATATTGGAGAGATTATAGAATTTGAATCCGTTGAAAAATATGTTTATGTTAGTTCAAATAAAGGCGGAGGAAAAATCATATTTGATATAAAAGAAGCTTTTGATTTGAATACTTTATTGGGTAAAATGGGTATTGATAAAAAGGAGTACAGTATTGAAATATTTAATCCAAAAACTGGAATAACATCTGAAGCCACAAAAAATATTTCACTTATCAAAGGTATGATTATAAAATTTATACCTGTTGAAAAATTTGTATATGTTAATAATAAAGGTAAAATTTCTTTCTCAAAAACTGAAAACTTTGATTTAGATACTTTAGTTGGTAAATTAGGTGTTGATAAAGACTTAACTGAAATTAGAGTTTTTGATCCTGATACTAAAGACACTTTTGTCGCTACAACCAATATTTCTTTGAAAAACAATATGTATATTGATTTTATTCCTGTTGAAAAATTTGTATATGTTAATAATAAAGGTAAAATTTCTTTCTCAAAAACTGAAAACTTTGATTTAGATACTTTAGTTGGCAAGTTAGGTGTTGATAAAGACTTAACTGAAATTAGAGTTTTTGATCCTGATACTAAAGACACTTTTGTCGCTACAACCAATATTTCTTTGAAAAACAATATGTATATCGATTTTATTCCTGTTAATAAATTTGTATACGTTGTTGGGGATATATCAAAAACTATCTATTTTGATAAAAAAGAAAATATTGATAAAAAAACTATTTTAGCTAAATTAGGTTTAACTGAAAATAAAGTTGAACATTTCGAATATGATTCACTCAAACCTGGAAGCATCATAACAATTAAAATTAAAAAGAATTATGTTTATACTTCTGGTGCTTTTAACTATACAGGAAAAATAGACTTTGATATTTCAGAACCAATCACGCTTTCTGCAATTATTTCAAAAGCAAGAGGTTTTAATAACAGTTTTAGTGGGGAATTACTTTTAGTCAATAAAGATATTTCAAAACAGATTACTATTGAAGAAAATAAAATTTATAATGATATAATAGAACCGGGAACTATGATTATGGCAAAAAGTTCAAGAAGAGATGTTTATATTTTAGGTGAAGGTATAGCAAATGGTGTGTATACTGCTAAACTAAATGACTCATTATGGAGTATTTTATTGAAAGCCGGATATGTACCATCGGAGAAATATGAAATAACGGTAAAAAGTAATAATAATATAAATACTTATAATGGTATAAAAGCAGAAAATGTATTAAATAAAACTCCAATAACAAATGAAACTTATGTAAATGTAAAAAAAGTTAAAAATGATACAGTTTTAATTTATAAAAACGGTTCTATCAAGGTTGTTACACCGAAAAATAAAAATTATGTAACTTTAATAGACGTATTTAGCAGTGTTAATGGTTTTTCTCCATCAAATGAGGGAACTATTGTAGTATATAATAAAAATGAAAAAATTGCTGAATACAACTCTTTAGATGTAATTAATAATCCACTTTCAAAAATACCTGAAGGCTCTTATGTAAACTTTATTCTAGATGTTAATTTAAACTATATTACTGTATTGGGAAACACAACACCAAGAAGCATAAAAAGTGAAATTCCTATACCATTAACTGAATTATTAGGGCAATTATCTATTGATTGGAAAACTCAGAAATATATAAACTTATATAAAGCAAATGGAGATTTTGAAAAAATAGATTTGGATAAAGTTAAAAATCTGAATACAGTTTTAATTGAACCTGGTACTGTTGTATATGTTCCATCAACACATAATCAATATATATATGTATTTGGAGAAGTTTCAAGACCTGGAGTTATACCTTATACTAAAGGTTTAAATGTTATTGAAGCTTTATTTAAAGCAGGTGTAAGAACTCAAACTGCTGAATTGTCAAATGTATTTTTATTCACCGATGGTCCTGATCAACCGCCAATTGTTTTAAACTTAAAAGAGTTTTATAATGGTGAAAATGTTCCAGAAAATATGAACAAATTATTAGAACCTGGCGATATTATATATATTCCTAAAAATATTTTAACTAACGTTGTAAATGTTATGAGTATTGTTAATAACTTTATGAGTTTCTTTAATGCAGGATATACAACATACAATAATATTAATAGTATCTTAGGACAATAATCTAAATCCTCGAGCGGGATTTAGATTATGGTTCTTTATATATCAAAATTTATTCTATTTAATTAATAAAAGTTATTATCTTCAAAAATAGATGAGGAGGCATATGTTATGATAGAATTAACTCCAAAAGAAATTGTAAAAGAATTAGATAAATATATTATAGGTCAAACAAATGCTAAAAAAGCTGTGGCAATAGCCTTAAGAAATAGATACAGAAGATTAAAATTACCTGAAAAAATGAAAAAAGAAATTATGCCTAAAAATATTTTAATGATTGGTCCAACAGGAGTTGGTAAAACAGAGATAGCCAGAAGATTGGCTCAAATTGCCAATGCTCCTTTTATAAAAGTTGAAGCTACAAGATTTACAGAAGTGGGATATGTTGGAAAAAACGTTGAATCAATGATAAGAGAATTGGTTAATGTATCTATCAATATGGTAAGAAATGAAATGATGAAAGATGTCGAAGAAAATGCTGAAGAATTAGTTGAAGAAAAAATTTTAGATTCATTAATGGGAATAAAAAAAACTAAACATCCATCTGCTGGAAATTTCATGGATTTGTTAAATATGTTTGGTCAAAATCAACCTAAAAAGGAAGAACCAATTCATGATTCAAATGTTCATGAAAGGAGAGAAGAATTAAGAAGAAGATTGAAAAATAAAGAATTAGAAGAAATTGAAATTGAAATTGAGGTCGAGGAATCTGCAACTCCAATGTTTGCTGGATTGGGCCCGGAATTTGAAGATATGGGAATACAAATTGGAGAAATGTTCTCAAATATGATGCCGAAAAAAACTATTAGAAAAAAATTGAAAATAAAAGATGCAAGAAAATTATTATTACCTATTGAAGCTGAGAAATTGATCGATAAAGATAAAATGATTCAAGAAGCTATAGATAGGGCACAAAATAGGGGCATAATCTTTATAGATGAAATGGATAAAATTGCTGCTAAATCTGGAGGATCTGGTCCAGATGTTTCTCGTGAAGGTGTTCAAAGAGATTTATTGCCTATTGTTGAAGGTACAACTGTTATAACTAAACACGGACCAATTAAAACTGATTATATGCTGTTTATCGCAGCTGGTGCGTTTCATGTCTCTAAACCTTCTGATTTAATTCCTGAAATGCAAGGTAGGTTCCCTATTAGAGTAGAATTAGATGCTTTAACAGAAAAGGATTTTGTCAGAATTTTAGTTGAGCCAGAAAATGCTATTACCAAACAATATAAAGCTTTGCTGGAAACTGACGGTGTTAATCTAATGTTTACAGATGATGGAATAAATGAAATTGCCAAAATTGCTTTTGAGTTAAATGAAAGAATTGAAAATATCGGTGCAAGAAGATTATATACTGTTGTAGAAAGAGTGCTTGAAGAGGTTTCTTTTGAAGCTCCTTTAGGTTCAGAAGTTGATATAAAAATTACAAAGGAATATGTTAAACAAAGAGTAGGAAATCTTGCAGAAAATAAGGATTTAAGCGAATTTGTCCTTTAGGAGGTTTTTCATGCATAGAATTTTAATTATTGATGATTCCCCTGAAATTGTAATTTTATATGAAAAGATGATCAATAATTATCTCCAGAATATTGATCATATTAATACTATTATTTACACTCTAAATGATTTTAAAAATTTTTTAGATGACGAAAATAATTTCAAAGAGAAATTTTCACTTATAATTAGTGAAATAGAGTTGCATGGTGAGAATATTGTAGATTATTTAGAAGTGTTAAAAACGTATCAACCCAGAACTCCTTTATATATTGTTAGCAATAAAATGAACTTAAATTCAATAAAAAATATATTTAAAATTGGTGCTCTAGATTGGATTGAAAAACCGATAGTTCCAGAAGAATTTGCTATTATGCTTGCAGAATCTATATTCAAGGGTGAAACTTTTGAAGGAAAATACAGAAAGTTAAGAAATGAGATAATAAATTTTGATGAAAAGAATAATCTGGAATTTTTTATGCTTGAAGATAAAATAAGCACTTTAATTTTTGAAAACCCTAATAGATATGAAGGTCACTTTTTACTTGGATATTTATACTGGAAAAAACTAAAAAATATAAATCTTCTAAAAAAACATTACAATGCAGCTTTAGTACTTTCTGAAAATAATATTAAAGACAAGGAACTTGAAAATGTTATTGTTAAAATCCTGGAGGGGCATAATAATGAAAAATAAAATGAAATATATTATTATTATTGGATGTGGTAGACTAGGATCTGAATTAGCCCGACGCTTTTCTAAAGATCATAATGTAATTGTTGTGGATAAATTGCCAGAAGCTCTCGAACGTCTTAAAAAATATAATTTTACAGGTTTTTCGATGGTAGTCGACAGTTCTGATATTGCTATTTTAGATCAGGTAAAAGCCGAAAAAGCCGATTTAATATATATCGTCACTCCAGATGATAATTTAAACTTTATGCTTGCAAATGCCTGCAATACTTTTTATAAAACAAAAAACCAAAAATTGGAAATAATAGCAAGAGTTAATGACCCACATAAAAAAAATCTTTTTGAAAAAGCTGGATTAACTATATTTTGTCCTATTGAGCATGCAGTTGACGAATTGGTAGGAAATGAGGGTGTAATAAATGAAAAATAAAATCTTTTATATTGTTGAAGGAGAGAATATCGCTTATTCAATAGTGAGAAATTTATTATATCAGGGACATAATGTATACTATATTTCGGCTAATCAGGAAAATATAAATAGAATTTTATCCTTAAAAGCATATTATTCAAATTTAGATGGAATTTTGCATGATCCAACAGAAATAACTTTTTTGGAAAGTCTTGATATGGCACCAAACAGAGTTGGAGGTGTGATTTCTCTCTCTAGTGATGATGCATTAAATTTTGTTGTTTCATGGTTAATCAAACAACTTTACGAAGATATACGTGTAATATCCCTTGTTAATTATCCTGAAAATGAAAAATTATTTCTGCAAAATTATATTGAAACTGTTAGTATTACAAATTGGATAGAAAAATTGATAGAAGCTTCTATAGAATATCAAACAAATTTGAGTTTTTTTAATCCTTATGCTGACAAATTAGCAATTATAGAGGTAAAAATAAAAAAACAGGATTTTGCTGCTAATAAAAAACTAAAAGATTTATATATGCCAGAAAATTCTATTGTAAGCATGATTATACGCGAAAATGAAATTTTTGTTCCTCAGGGAAATACTGAAATATTGACTGGAGATAAATTGGTTATTTTTTCATTAAAAGATAAAGTTCCTGAAGTTAAGCTGAAACTATTGAAAGGATGAAAATATGCCAAAATACCTTTCTAACTTAAAATATCGATATAAATTAGTTTTTAAAAATACCGGCTTAATGCTGGTATATTTTGGTATTGGATTAATTTTATTTGGATCGTTAGCTCTATTTTATAAAGATTTTAATTCTTTTTATAGTTTTTTGGAATCAGGTTTAATAAGTATATTCACAGGTTCTTTTTTTATATTATTGAGCTGGAATACAAAAAATTCTGCAATAAATATTCAGGATGCTATAGTTATTATATTTTTGGTATGGACATTAGCAATATTCTTTTCTGCATTACCATTCGTTTTTTCTGGAATATTGAATATACATCAAGCTATTTTTGAGTCAACAAGCGGTTGGACAACTACTGGACTTACTCTTGTAGACGTTACAAAAATTCCTAAAATCTTTTTATTATGGCGAAGTCTTATGCAATATTTTGGTGGTGCTGGATTTGCATTAATTATGGTTATAGCTACAGGCGCTCTTGGTGTTGGACTATATCAGGCAGAAGGAAGAACTGATAATGTCGTTCCAAACTTGCGGGATTCTGCAAAAATAATCTTTGGAATTTATATATCATGGGCTATTATAGGTATTATTTTATTAAAATTCATAGCGGGATTATCTTTTTTTGATTCTTTTAATCATACATTGACCGCTCTAGCCACAGGTGGTTTTTCCACAAAAGTTAATAGTATAGGAGAATTTAATAATATTAATGCTGAAATAATTATTATGGTTTTAATGATTGCTGGTGGAACGGGATTTGGAGTTCATTATGCAGCTTTAAGACGCCGAGATTTATTTAGAAAAAATCCCGAACCAAAAACTATGTTTTTTATTTTAATAATATCAATCCCCTTAATTTTATTTTTCACAACAAAATTATTATATGGTTTTTGGGGTGGATTAAGACATTCGGCTTTCCAGGCTATTTCCGCTCTTACAGGAACAGGATTTTCTACAGTTTCATTTGAAAACTGGAATGGTTTTGGATTGCTTATTATGACAATATTAATGATATTAGGCGGAATGATGGATTCAACTTCTGGTGGGTTAAAACTTTTCAGGATATTTGTAATATGGAAAATAATCACTCATCAAATAAAAAATTATTTTAAACCAGAAGGAAGTATTTTTCATATAGAAGTATATAAAGGTATTTCAAAGAAAAAAATTTCTTATGATACTTTAAAAGATGTAATTGCAGTTGTATTTATGTATTTTTTAATATATACTATAGGAGTATTGGTATTATTATCTTATGGTTATTCCATGGAAGATTCTTTATTTGAATATGCATCGGCATTATCTGCAGTAGGACTTTCTATAGGAATAACAACTCCAAATTCACCATTAGGGGTTATATGGATAGAAACAATTGGTATGTATCTCGGAAGGCTCGAATTTTTTGTAATATTCTTTGCCATAATTAAAATCTTTAGAGATATAAAAGATATAATTCAAATTAAATTTTCAAAAATTAGAGGAGGTGGACCCTTTTAAAGGGTAGTGTATGGCTCAATACAAGAAGTTTAAAGGTACTCAGGATATCTTTGGTGAAGAATCAAAATATTGGTATTTTATAGAAAAAAAAGCAAGAGAAACATTTTTAAAATATGGCTATAAAGAAATTAAAACCCCAATAATTGAACCTACTGAATTATTTAAAAGAAGTGTTGGCGAAGATACAGATATAGTTCAAAAAGAAATGTACACTTTTGAAGATAAAGGAGGCCGTTCTGTTACTTTAAGGCCAGAAGGTACTGCTTCGGTAGTGAGAGCATATGTTGAAAATTCTATGATTAACCTTGGCTCCCCAATAAAATTATATTATATCGGTCCTATGTTCAGATATGAAAAACCTCAGGCTGGAAGACTACGACAATTTCATCAGATAGGAATTGAAATTTTTGGAACAAATACACCTATTTCAGATGCCGAAACTATTATTTTAGCAGATGAATTATTAAAATCATTCGGATTAAAAAACTACAAAATAAAAATAAACAGTATTGGTTGTGAAAAATGTCGTCCTGTGTATAGAGATAAACTAAAAGCATATTATAAACCATTATTACCAAAATTATGTGATGATTGTCAGAAAAGATATGAAAATAATATAATGAGACTGCTTGATTGTAAAATTGATAAAAGTTATTCTAAGGATGCCCCAACAATATTAGAACATTTATGTGATGATTGTAAAGCTCATTTTGATAAGGTTATAAAATATTTAGATGAATTAAATATTAATTATGAAATAGATTCTAAAATAGTCCGTGGTCTTGATTACTATACAAAAACAGCTTTTGAAATTGAACATATGGATCTTGGCGCACAATCTGTTATATTAGGTGGAGGAAGGTATAATTCATTAGTTGAGGAAATAGGGGGCAAAAACACTCCTGCGATAGGTTTTGGCATGGGAATTGAAAGGATTATTTTAGCCTTAAAAAAAGAAAATATCGAGATTGAAAATCCTGAAAAAATAGATATATATATTGCTTATGCTGGTGAAAATACAGATATTGCTGCTTTAAAGCTTTCAAAAACTTTAAAAAATGAAGGATTAAATGTATTTTTAAATATTTCCGAAAGAAGCATTAGAAATCAGATGAAACATGCAAATAAAATAAAAGCACATTTTGTTGTTATAATAGGAGAAAATGAAATAAAAACAGATACAATAACCGTTAAAAATATGAATACTGGAGAGCAATTTGAAATAGAAAATTATTGGGCTCCGCAAATTTTAAAAGAAAAAGTTTCATTGGAGTGATGTTATGATTCTTTTAAATCCATTAATAGTTGTTGTTGGAATGATTATGTATATTATTCCTTATTTATGGCCCTTGAGTTTTGCTATTACCATGTTTGTATATCATATATTACTTAAAAATAGAGATGAACATATAAAAAGAATTAAAATCTTATTTAAAATTGAGAATCTGGAATTTTTTAATCTTAAACAAAACAATTCTTTAAAAATTCTATTTGGTTACATAATTTCATTCTCTGGATTTACTATAATTTTTATTAAAATTTCAAATCAATTAGAACGTTTTTATAGCAATATTTCTTCTGTTGAAGAACTGAAAAATATTGAATTTGTTTTACCAACATTTGATACGTTCCTCTTTTTTTTATTTTTATTTTTCATATGGTTTACCTATACAAGATTAATAAATAAAATAATAAAAGATCAATTTTACCTACAAAATATTGAAATTCAGAAAAATTTGATTAAAGAACCTATTTTAAAATATAGAGATGCTAATTTTATAATGTTTCTTAGATTAATAACTTTTAATTTGTATGAATGGTTTTTACTAATTTCGTTGTTAAAAGAAACAAATTCTTTATATAAAGCTGATGGAACTTATGAAATAAATTTAGAAAAAATGAAAAAAGAGATTAAGCAAGATGTATCTGATCCCTTTGAAAACATTAAACAGGAAGATTTTAACTCAAAAGAAGAATTTTTGAGTTATTTATATTCTGAAATTTCAAAATTGAATGTACAAAATCGATTAAAAATCCTTGAAAAACTCCTCGAAAAAAATATTCTTTCAAAAGAAGATGCAGAAAAAATTAAAAAAATGTTTTAAAGAAAATGTTTTAAATTTTACAAAAAATACATATTTTTTTTACTTGACAAGGTATTAAAATATTAATATAATAATACCGATTTTATTAATGCATTTTATTAACGCAATGGCTGTCTTGTGAAATCTAATAGGGAGGTATTAATATGACAAGAGATGAACTTTTCGAAAAGGTAAAAGAAATTATAGTAGAAACTTTAAATGTTGAAGAAGAAGACGTTACTTTAGACGCTTCATTCACTGATGACTTAGATGCAGATTCTTTAGAACTTGTTGACCTGACAATGGCTTTTGAATCTGAATTGGGTGTTACAATTGAAGATGAAGAATTAGAGAACATCAAAACTGTAGAGGATGTTATTAATTCGTTAGCTGAAAAATTAAAAATAGAAGAAGAATAACAACCTTATAAGGGAAGCTTTCGCTTCCCTTATTTTATTTGAAAAAATATTCCGATGCAAACAAACATTGGACATATAACTTGAAATTTTTCGATAAATTATTTGAAAAACATGAAAAATACAGGAGGGTTAGATATGGCGAAAAAATATATTGTCATAACTGGTGGTGTTTTAAGTGGTATTGGAAAAGGTATTGTTTCTGCTTCAATTGGAAGAATTCTAAAAGATAGTGGTATTAAAGTTAACTCTTTAAAAATAGATCCATATCTAAATGTAGACGCAGGTACAATGAATCCAAATCAGCATGGAGAGGTTTTTGTTACCGATGATGGATATGAAGCAGATTTAGATCTTGGGCACTATGAAAGGTTTTTAGGAATCAATATGAAAAGATATAATAATATTACAGCTGGACAAGTTTTTAAGAGTATTATAGAAAAAGAACGTGAAGGAAAATATTTAGGAGCTACTGTACAGATGGTACCTCATGTTACTGAAGAAATCAAAAATAGAATAAAAAATATTGACACAGATTTACTAATAATAGAAATTGGTGGTACCGTTGGAGATATTGAAGGTGAAATATTTTTGGAAGCCGTAAGAGAATTGTCACTTGAAGAGGGAATAGAAAACTTTTTTTTCATACACGTTACTTTTGTTCCTTATTTAAGCGTAACTAACGAATTCAAAACAAAACCAACTCAACAGTCTGTACAGCAACTCAGGAAAATCGGGATACATCCAGATATGTTAATTATTAGAACAGAAAAATCTATTGATTCAAATAGCCTTGATAAAATCGCTTTGTTTGCAGGTGTAAACAGAAAACACGTGATTAATTTACCTGATGTTGACAATGTTTATGAAGTTCCAGAAAAATTATACAATATCGGTGTTCAACATATAATTGCCGAAAATTTAAATTTAAAAATAGATAATAAACTAAACTGGAATTATCCTAAAAACTTTTTACCAATAAAAATAGCATTAGTAGGAAAATATCTTGGAACTGATGATGCTTATAAAAGTATTATAGAAAGTATATTTTTATGTGGAGCAGAAAAGCCTGAGTTAATAGATTCACAACAAATTGAAGACCTAACAGAGGAAGAAACAAAAGAATTATTATCCAGATATGATGGTATAATTATTCCAGGTGGCTTTGGCAAAAGAGGTATTGAAGGAAAAATAAAAGCTGTTAAAATAGCAAGAGAAAATAAAATACCTATATTTGGTATATGTCTGGGAATGCAAATCATGGTCATAGAATTTGCAAGAAACATCGGAAAACTTAAAAATGCTAATTCGTACGAGTTTGATCCTACAACACCATATCCTGTCATTGACATAATGGAAGAGCAAAAAAAGATATTAAAATTAGGTGGAACTATGAGACTAGGAGCTCAAAAAACATTGATTTTAAAAAATACAAAATTATATGAAATATATAAAACAGATATTGTCTTTGAAAGACATAGACATAGATATGAAGTTAATTTAGAAAAATTCAGAAATCTTTTTGTTTATTCAGAAGAAAAAAATATAGATAATAAATTAATTATTTCTGCTAAATCTGATTTTGTTGAAGCTGTTGAATTAAGAAATCATCCATTCTTCATAGGTGTTCAATTTCACCCTGAACTAAAGAGTAAAGTTGGATCCCCACATCCAATCTTTAAAGCTTTTATAAAAAGATTATATGAATTAAAGGAGAAAAAATGAATTTTATAAGTTTATTAATTACATTTCTAATCTACTTTTTTATTATATACTCAATAGAAAAATTTTTTTCATTTGAAAAATCTTTAATCATAAAATCTGTTATATTTACACTTTTAATATTCATATACAAATTAAAATTACATATAAAATTACCCTATTATATATACATTATTTTTATAATATATGGAATAATAATAATTTTTCTTCCACAAAAGTGGGTAAAAAGTGATTCATTCAGGATTTATATTAACAGAAAAAGACTATTACTAATACCACTATCTGCCGCAATAACAGAAGAAGTTTTTTTTAGAGGTATTTTAAATACAAAATTACTGTTTATCTATAATAATATATATATAGCCGTTATGATTTCATCTTTATTATTCGCATTAATACATATATTTAACTTATTCAATGGCATTGAAAACAAACGATATTTCTTTATAACTTTTCCTATAAGATTTGCTTTTGGTTTATTTTTCTCGTATGTTTATTTTAAATATGGTTTATTAAGCGCGATTATATTACACTTTTTAATCGATTTTCCAGCATTATATAAAATATATAAATTGCAATAATTTTAATATCTATTATTGTGTTATAATTATTATACAATTAATATTTTGAGGTGAACTTATGAATTATATTCATGTAAAAGGTGCAAGAGAACACAATTTGAAAAATATCGATGTAAAAATTCCAAAAAATAAATTGGTGGTAATATCCGGTCTTTCTGGTTCAGGGAAATCCACATTAGCTATGGATACAATATACGCTGAGGGACAGAGAAGATATTTAGAATCAGTATCCTCATATGCTCGAATGTTCCTGGGAGAATTAAAAAAACCTGATGTTGAATATATTGAAGGTTTATCTCCGGCTATAGCTATAGAGCAAAAATCTGTTTCACACAACCCAAGATCTACAGTTGGAACCGTGACAGAAATATACGATTACATGAGAGTTTTATTTGCCAGAATTGGAAAACCTTTCTGTCCTAAATGTAATATTCCAGTGGAAAAATCCTCAATAGACGAAATTATAGATAAAGTATATAAGGAGTTTGATGACAGTTCAAGGATTTATGTGTTCTCACCAATAGCAAAAGAAAAAAAGGGTGAATTTAAAAAGGAAATTGAACAGATGAAAAAAAATGGTTATAAAAGGATTGAAATAGATGGAGAAATATTTGATCTGGAAGATATTATCTCTTTGAAAAAAAATTACAGACATACACTCAACTTATTAATAGATAGATTGAAATTAAAAAAAGAAAATTTTGAAAGATTGTATGAAGCTATAGAATTGTCATTAAAAGAATCTGATGGTTTTGTAGAAATTAGAGAACTTGATAATAATGAAAATATTATTAAATCAAAAATTTATAGTGAAAAATTAGTTTGTCCTGAATGCGGTTTTACTTTTCCAGAAATTACTCCAAAATTATTTTCATTCAATAGTCCTTATGGTGCCTGTAAAGATTGTCATGGCTTGGGATTTAAATATGAATTTGAACCTTCATATATTCTGGATCCTGATAAAAATATATATAATGGCGCAGTGAAAGCCGGAAAAGATTCATATATAATTAAAACTTTGGAAAAAGTGATTTTGCATTATAACGACAATCCAGAAAAAAAAATCAGAGAATTAAAAACTGAAACACAAAACGCTTTATTATATGGTACAAAGGATAAAATCACTTTTGAATATATTACTCCAAATGGTGTGTATACTTTCAAAAAAACATTTGAAGGTTTGTATAACATGTATGAAAGAAGATATAAATCTACCGATTCGGATGAAATGCGTAACTACTACCAAAATGAATTCATGACTATGAAAACATGTCAAACTTGTGGAGGAAAAAGATTGAAAATTGAACCTCTAAGCATCAAACTAAATGAAAAAAATATACAAGAAATTTCAGATATGCCTATTGAAAAAACAAAATCTTTTTTCGAAAATATTACATTAACAGATTTTGAGAAAAAAATAGTTGGTGAATTATTAAATGAAATAAAAAAAAGATTGGGATTTTTAACGGATGTTGGTCTGGGATATATTTCCCTTTCAAGATCTGCAAATACGCTTTCTGGTGGTGAATCACAGAGAGTCCGACTCGCTACTCAAATTGGATCTGGTTTAACAGGAGTTACATATGTTTTAGATGAACCAACTATTGGGCTGCATCCAAGAGACAATGATAAATTAATTCAAACATTGAAAAAATTAAAAAATCTTGGTAATACTGTTATAATTGTTGAACATGATGAAGAGGTGATAAAATCTTCAGACTATATAGTTGATTTAGGTCCTGGCGCTGGAATTAATGGTGGAAAAGTTGTATATAGTGGCTGGATAAAAAATTTATTGAAAAACCCAAAAGATTCGCTTACAGGACAATATATAACAGGAAAAAAGAGAATCGATATTATAAAATATCATACAAAAAAAATTGAAAGGAATGAAGTATTAAAATTATATGGTGCATCACATAATAATTTAAAAAATATCGATGTAATGTTCCCCTTAGGAAAATTCATCGTAATTACAGGTGTTTCTGGTTCTGGCAAATCATCTTTAATTATGGATACATTATATCCTGCTTTAATAAAAGAATTAAGGAAGGCTAAAGTCAAACCCGGTTATTATAAAAAAATAGAAGGAATTGAATATATAGACAATGTTATAGCCATTGACCAATCTCCTATAGGAAGAACGCCTCGAAGTAATCCTGCTACTTATACCGGTGTTTTTGATTTAATCAGGGATTTGTTTGCTGCAACTAAAGAAGCTCGTATGAAAGGATTTAAAAAAGGACGTTTTAGTTTTAATGTAAAAGGCGGTAGATGCGAAGCGTGTAATGGAAATGGTTATTTAAAAATAGAAATGCAATTTCTTCCCGATGTTTATGTTACATGTGATGTGTGTAAAGGCAAAAGATATAACAAAGAAACTCTGAATGTTAAATATAAAGGGAAATCTATAGCAGATGTTCTGGATATGTCAGTTGAAGAAGCACTTGATTTTTTCCAGAATATACCAAGAATTAAAAACATATTACAACTGTTAAATGATGTTGGAGTTGGTTATATTAAACTTGGGCAGCCAGCAACTACTTTATCAGGTGGAGAAGCTCAAAGAATAAAATTAACCTCAGAATTAAGAAAAAGAGCTACGGGAAGAACCCTATATTTTCTCGATGAACCAACTACAGGATTACATTTTGAAGATGTAAAGAAATTAATAGAGGTCTTACACAAATTAGTTGAAAAAGGTAATACTGTAATTATTATAGAACATAATTTAGATGTCATAAAAAATGCTGATTATATAATCGATTTAGGCCCTGAAGGTGGAGAAAATGGGGGATATATACTTGCAAATGGAACTGTAGAAGATATAATAAAAGCAAATACATATACTGGTCAATACTTAAAAAAAATTCTATAAAAATTTTTATAAAAAATGGCATGCTTAAGCACGCCATTTTTTATAATATATTATTCTTGAACTTCAAACATGTCTTTTCCAACACCACACATTGGGCATACCCAATCCTCTGGTAAATCATCAAATGATGTCCCTGCAGGAATATTTGCTGTTGGATCTCCTTCTTCTGGATCATAAATATAACCACAAACTGTACATACATATTTTTTCATAATTTTCCCTCCTATAAAATCCGATTATTTTTGTAATGATTACAAAAATATTATACTATTTTTTTCTTGTTTTGTCAAGAGATAATTTCTATTTTAAAAATTAAAATAAAAAAACTTTTTACCTATTTTTATGATATAATTATATAATAAAAAATAAGATATTTCATAAAAATAAGGAAGGAGTTGTTTTGATGTTTGACAAAATAAAAGAGACACCTGTAATTATATTAAACGGATTTACCAGCGATGAAATAAATAAGATAATGAAAGCTATAAAAAATGTTGAAGGCTTGCCAAGAATAATATTCGCAACAACTACAGAAACAAATATAAATTGGACAATTAAAGATTTGATAAACGAATTAAAACAAGAAGATATAGAGGTGAAAAAAGCTTTAAAAAAAGCTATAGAAGAAAGGAAATAGAGATGATTATATGAAAAATTCTAATTTTTATTATAATAATCCCGATAATTCTGTATTATTAAAATCAAGTAGGGGGTATCCAAAATTAGGAGCTATCGTGGACTCCGGGGGAGTTAATTTTGGCATTTTTACTAAAAACAGCACAAAAGTAATTTTAGAGTTATACCAGAATTTTTATGATGATATACCTTCACACGTATTTGAATTAGATCCAATAAAAAACAAAACAGGGGATATATGGCATATTTATATTCATAATATCAAACATGGGCAGTTTTATGGTTGGAGAGTTGATGGTGTTTATGATCCTATTAATGGTTTACGTTTTAATAAATACAAATTACTATCTGACCCATACGCAAAAGCTATTTCTGGTTCTTATAATTGGGATGAGGATAGCGTTTATGGATACGATAAAAAATCATCTTTGTTAGATCTTTCATTTTCTACTATTGATTCTGCTAAAAGTCCCACAAAATCCGTAGTAATAGATGATAGCGTTTATGATTGGGAAGATGATGTTCATCCAAGAATCCCATTAAAAGATTTGATAATTTATGAAATGAATGTAAGACTGTTTACTATGAATCCTAATTCTAACATCAAGAACAGAGGAACATTTGACGGAATTATTGAAAAATTATCTTACTTAAAAGATTTAGGAGTTAATGCCGTAGAATTGATGCCTATATTTGAATTTAATCCGAATTCCATTATAAGAAATAATCCCATTACAGGTGAAAAACTAAAAGATGTATGGGGGTATAATCCTCTGGCTTTTTTTGCTGTAACTGGAAATTATTCCAATGGTTTAAAAATAGGAGAGCAGGTATTTCTCTTCAAAGATTTTGTGAAAGCACTTCATAAAGAAGGTTTTGAAATCATTTTAGATGTTGTATATAATCATACAGGAGAAGGAAATGAATTAGGACCTACATTATCTTTTAGGGGAATTGATAATTCTGTTTACTATATTTTGAGTAAAAATAAAAGATACTATGAAAATTATTCTGGATGTGGCAATACTTTCAATTGTAACAATACTGTTGTTAAAAATTTAATCATTGATAGTTTGAGATATTGGGTAACAGAAATGCATGTTGATGGTTTTAGGTTTGATTTAGCTTCCATACTTGGTAGAGATTCTAATGGAAATTGGATAGGAGATTTATCATTGTTAAAAGACATTGCTGAGGATCCTATAATTTCTGGCTCTAAATTAATTGCTGAAGGATGGGATGCAGCAGGAGGTTATTTTTTAGGAGCATTTCCAGAAGGTTGGGCTGAATGGAATGGAAAATTCAGAGATTCTGTTAGAAAGTTCGTTAGAGGTGATATGGGATTAACAGGTGAAATCGCATGTCGAATAGCCGGTAGTGAAGACCTATATGGGAATAAATCTCCTATGGCAAGTGTTAATTTCATAACTTCTCACGATGGTTTTACAATGTGGGATCTTGTTTCATATAATAATAAACATAACGAAGAAAATGGTGAAAATAATCAGGACGGAACTAATGATAATTATAGTTTTAATTATGGAATTGAAGGTGAAACCAATAATTTAGACATATTGAAAGTTAGAAAACAACAGATAAAAAACTTTTTTACTATACTTATGATTTCTCAAGGAACTCCTATGATATATATGGGAGATGAATTTTGCAGAACACAATATGGGAATAACAACGCTTATTGTCAGGATACAATTAAGAATTGGGTAGATTGGAAGAGAAAGGATGACTTTTCGGATATTTTTCAATTTGTAAGAAAAGTAATTAATTTCAGAAAAATACATCATACATTAAGGAGAGAACACTTTTTTACTGGAAAAGATTATAGTGGTGATGGAATACCTGACATTACATGGCATGGAATTAAATTAAACCAACCAGATTTCTCTTATTATTCTAAATCTCTGGCTTTTATGATTAGTGGAATAGACTTTGTAAATCAAAATGTTCCTCCAGATAATGATATATACGTTGCCCTAAATTTTTATGAAAAAGATTTGTCTTTTGAACTTCCGTTCCTTAATAATAAAAGCTGGTTTCGAGTTATTGATACGTATTTTGATTCACCAGATGATTTTCTTGATTTTCCTCAAAAAGTTTCTAATAACTACATTGTAAAAACAAAAAGTATAATCGTATTAATTTCTAAATAATTGTATTTTGTGGTAAAATATATATAGGAATTTTATAGGAGTGATATATATAAGAGTAGGTATTCTAAGTACAGGCGATGAACTTATTGAAGGAGAAATTTCAAATATTACATCAAAGGAAATTTCAAATATTTTATATAATGAAGGATTTGAAATTTCTACTCATATTTGTGTGCGGGATAATAAAGAAGATATAATATCTTCACTGAGTTTTCTTTCAACTAAAAATGATGTGATTATAATTACAGGTGGTTTGGGTTCCACAATTGATGATATCACAAGAAATGCCGTTGCTGAATTTTTAAATATTGACTTAATTCTGAATACAGATGTTTACAATGATATTATTAATCGTTATAAAAGATTTGGAAAAACTCCAAACAAATTTATAAAAAGACAGGCTTATATACTAAAAAATTCAATCATTCTAAAAAATGATATTGGTAGTGCACCAGGACTTTATATAACAAAAAACAATAAACATTATATTTTACTACCAGGTCCTCCTGATGAAGCCCTTTATATGTTTAAAAAATATTTTAAACATATTTTTGGTAAATTCGATAAAAAGAGAATATATACAAAAAAAATACAATTTTATAATATTACTGAATCACAACTAATTTCTATATTAGAAAAGCATTTAGAAAATATCAACTATTCTACAAAACTCGAATTAGAAATGGGACCTTCATTGATATTTAAAGATAATAAAGAAAAATTAAAATCCATTATTGATTTTATAAATAATCAACTTATAGAGTATGTTGTTCCAGATAATCCATTAAAATATATTATAAACAACTTATCTAATAATAACAAAACCATAAGCACTGCTGAATCGTGTACAGGTGGCTTGGTTGGCAATTTTATAACAAATATTCCTGGATCTTCCAGAGTATATAAAGGTTCTATTGTTGCATATAATAATTATATAAAAAATAAATTATTACATGTGGATAATGAAGTTCTAAAGAATTATGGTGCTGTAAGTGAAAAAGCTGTTAAATTAATGGCAATAAATACCGCAAAAATATTTGATTCTGATTTTTCAATTTCGATAAGTGGCGTTGCAGGACCAGATGGCGGAACAAAAAATTTACCAGTAGGGACGGTGTTTTTTGGATTCTATTATAAATTATATGATAAAATAATAATCGAAAAAAAAAGATTTTCAGGAGATCGTATATTAATAAAAAGAAAAGCTGCTTTTTACTCGCTAATAAGATTTTTAAAATTGTTTTTATAGGAGGTCTGATCTTATGGGAGAAATGGATGTTTATTTAAATGTTTTTATCGAAGAAGCAAATGAAAATTTACAAAAACTAAACGATGAATTATTAGATTTAGAATCCAATCCAGATAATATGGAAAAAGTAAATGAAATTTTCAGGGTTATGCATACCTTTAAAGGTATGGCAGGTACTATGGGATTTGACAAAATTGCAAAAGTATCACATAAAATGGAAAATATTCTGGACAAAATAAGGAAAGGCGAAACAAAAGTTACCTCAGATTTAATTGATTTACTTTTTAAAACACTTGATGCTCTTAATGAAAGTATAGCAGATATTTCAAATGGTGGAAAAGGAAATTTAACTTCTTTAGATGATTTAATATCTATATTAGAAAAATACATTATGGAAAATATAGAGACATCACAAAATCCAAATGAAAATATTCCAGTTCCATCTCAAACTGCTAATGCTTCTGATAAATTATCTCATTTAGATGATATAACAAGAGAATCATTAAAGAATTTATATAATGCCGCAAAAGAAAAGAACCTTAACTTCTTTTTGATTAATGTTAAATTTGATAAAAACGTACAGTTAAAAGCCGCAAGAGCTTTTATGGTTTTACACAAAATCGATGATTTGGGAGGTGAAGTTGTTTATACAAACCCATCATCACAGGATATAGAAGATGAAAAATTCGACCTCGAAATTGAATTAGGCGTAATAATAAATGTCTCTGCTGATGAGTTAAGAGAAAGTCTATTAGGAATTTCTGAAGTTGAGAGCATTGCTATAAATGCTTTTGAAAGTGAGGATTTTGAAAAGCAGAATAGTGTCCCAAAGGAAATAAACAACAATAAAAAAGAGAGTGTCTCAGTGGAAAAGCCTTCCACATCAAAGAAAAAAATACAACTTCAATCAGTAAGGGTCGATATTGAAAAATTAGATCAATTGATGAATTTAATGGCTGAATTGGTTATTTCAAGAAGTAGAATAACTGAAACATTAAGAAAATATGAAATAAAAGATGTTGATGAAAGTCTTGCAAATTTAAGTAGAATAACTCTTGATTTACAAAATATTGTTATGAAAATCAGAATGATTCCTATTGCATTTGTTTTCAATAGATTCCCCAGACTTGTTAGAGATACTGCAAAAAAATTAAAAAAAGAAGTAAATTTAATAATTGAAGGTGAAGATACTGAACTTGATAGAACTGTTGTAGATGAAATAGGTGATCCTTTAATTCATTTAATAAGAAATGCTATAGATCATGGAATCGAGCCTATTGATGAGAGAATAAAGAAAGGAAAATCAAAGGTTGGTACTATTAAATTATCCGCATGGCATGAAGGTGATGGAGTTGTAATTAGTGTTGAAGATGATGGAAAAGGATTAGATAGAGAAGTAATCGCAAACAAAGCAGTAGAAAAAGGACTTGTTGATTCTTCTATGATTCAAACAATGAGTGATGAAGAAATTTTCTCATTTATATTTCTACCTGGATTTTCTACTAAGAAACAAGCAACAGATTTATCCGGTCGTGGTGTTGGGATGGATGTTGTTAAAACCGTTGTTGAATCCTTAAATGGTAGTGTTACTATCTCTTCAAAAAAAGATATTGGAACAAAAATAATTATAAGACTTCCATTGACATTATCCATAATACAGGTTTTGTTAGTAACAATTGACGATTTTGTTTATGCAATACCAATTGCCAATATTGATACAACACAAAAAATGACAGATGGTGATATTAGAATAGTTCAGGGAAATGAGGTTTTTGTTTTAAGAGGTGAGGTCATTCCTTTAATAAGATTAAGAAATGTCTTTAAAATGGAAAGAAATGATAATAATTATATAGAAAAGGTTGTTATTGTAAAAACCGCAAATAAAAAATATGGTGTTGTCGTTGACAGTCTTTTAGGACAGGATGACATAGTTATAAAACCTTTGGGAAAATATTTAAATAGTGTAAAAGAATTCAGTGGCGGTGCAATTTTAGGTGATGGTAGAATAGCTTTAATACTTGACATCACAAACCTAAATGAAATATAAAGAGGTGATTTTATGCAAAAAGAAATTTTATCTTTTGAAATTTCAAATCAGGAATTTGGAATCGATGTTGAATATGTGGAAATGGTTATTGAAAAAGAGGATATTACGCCTGTTCCAAATGCAAGAGAATTCATTGAGGGAATTGTAAATTTGAGAGGAAGAATTGTACCAGTTTTTGATTTAACAAAAATTTTAGACTTAGAAATTGATGAAGATTTCGAATTTGATAGTATAATTATAATGAAACATAATAAAGAAGAATTGGGAATATTAGTAAACAAAGTAAATAATGTAATTTCTTTTGATGATGAAAAACTAGATATTCTCCCATCAAAGAGCGGAAAATTCATCGGGAAAGTTAATGGAGTTTTAAAAATAAGTAACAGGTTAATTGTATATCTTAACCTTGAAAATCTATTTGAATCAATAGAAGTATAATAATATTATGTGGAGGTGCTTTTAATGGCTTTAAAAGTTTTGATAGTTGACGATGCAGCTTTTATGAGAATGTTATTAAAAGATATTATTACAAAAGCGGGGATGGAAGTAGTTGGTGAGGCTGCTAACGGTCAGGAAGCTATAGCTAAATATACTGAATTAAAACCTGATGTTGTTACTATGGATATTACAATGCCTGTAATGGATGGAATTCAGGCAATAAAAGAAATTAAAAAGCAAGACCCTGCCGCAAAAGTAATTGTATGTAGCGCTATGGGGCAGCAAGCAATGGTTATCGAAGCTATACAGGCAGGTGCAAAAGATTTTATTGTTAAACCTTTTCAGGCTAATAGAGTAATTGAAGCTATCCAAAAAGTTTCAAGGGGGTGATTTTACGCCCCTTACTTTTTCATCAACTCAAACAACTCTTATTAGTAGTTGGACTTTATGGGCTTTCTTTTTGATTTTTTTTCTTTTGTTATTCATTATATTATTATTATTTATTCAAAAAAAATTAATAAATAAAGGGTTATTAAATACTCCCTCTGTAAGAATAGTTAAAAAATTCTATATCGATAGAAATTTGACTTTAAATATTATAAAAGTACTAGACAACTATTATCTGGTACTGACAAACAATAACTCTATTTCATATCTTGATAAATTAGAATATGAACAGCTTGCTGAACTATTAAAAGGGAAAAAAGAATTTTTTGATACTTTTGTTGGAGCTTTAAAAAGGGAGAAAAAAACAAATGAAGAAATGTTTAAATAAAAAATATATTTTAATAATTTTATTTTTATTTTTGTTTTTTATAGGTAGTGCACAAGAACCATTACCTATTCCTGAAATTACCATAAACATTGGCGGGAATACACCTGGACCAAATACTTTAATTCCGACCCTTGAAATATTATTATTACTTTCTATCTTAACTTTAGCTCCATCTTTTATAATGATGTTCACATCATTTATGAGGATTATAATTGTATTATCATTTTTGCGAACAGCCCTTGGTAGCCGTCAGGCCCCTCCAAATCAGGTTTTAATAGGTATAGCTTTAATTTTAACTTTTTTAATAATGTCACCTGTTTTTAATCAAATATATCAAAATGCTATAATACCGTATTCTGAAGAAAAAATATCATATACACAAATGTTTGAAAATACATGGAATCCTATTAAAAATTTTATGATAAACGAAATTGTTTCTCATAAAAATCAGGATAATATTTTTATGCTTGCATCAAGTGTAAAAAAAGAAATTAAAAATGTTAATGATACACCACCAGAAATATTAATCCCTGCTTTTGCTTTAAGCGAACTAGAAATTTCTTTTAAAATGGGAGTTTTAATTTATATTCCTTTCATAATTGTTGATATGGTTGTAGCAAGTATCCTTTTATCAATGGGAATGGTTATGATACCTCCAATAATGATTTCTATTCCTTTTAAACTACTTTTATTTATTCTTGTAAACGGATGGGATTTATTAATAGGAGGTTTAATCAGGAGCTTCCAAACATCAGGAGGTTTGTAAAATTGACATTAGAGGTTTTTATAGATGTTTTTAGAGATGGAATTACTGTATTTTTAACAATTATTTCACCAATACTGCTGGTAAGCTTAGGTGTTGGATTAATTATAAGTATTTTTCAAACTATTACTTCAATCAATGAGCAAACACTAACATTTGCTCCAAAAATTATTATTACATTTCTGGTTGTAGGATTATTATTTGGATGGATTGCACAAAAACTAATGGATTTTACCTATCAAATATTAACAACATTTTTTGGAATGATTTAATATGAATGTAGTAGTGTTTTTAGAAACAAAATTCTGGATTTGGGCTATTATTTTTTTTAGAATCATAGGCTTAAGCGTTTCAGCACCGATAATCGGCTCAAGAGCTATTCCATTTTATTTAAGACTTTTTTCATCATTGTTTATATCCTGGATTACTTTACCTCTGGTAAATCTAACTATGCCAGATTTGCCTGTATTTTATTTATTTACAATAATGCTAATTAATTTTTTTCTTGGGATTTTAATAGGTTTAATATCATACATTCCAATTGCTGCTATTCAGTTCGCAGGACAATTTTTTGCATTTCAAATGGGTTTTGCAATGGCTGGGATATTTGATCCAATAAGTGGAGAAGAATCTCCTATTATCGGGCAATTATCTTTTTTAATAGGTGTATTTGCATTTTTATCATTTAAAATGCATGTTTTACTGTTTCAGGTAATTATAAATTCATTTCATACTATTCCATTAATTTTTTCTATGGATGTTAAATTTTTTCCTGAAATTATTTCTACATTTGGAAAAATTTTTGAAATAGGAGCACAACTTGCAATTCCAATGAGTGCATTTATGTTAAGTGTAAATATTAGTTTAGGTATTGTTTCAAGAATGATTCCACAAATAAATGTTTTTATAGTTGGACTTCCTATAAATATATTAATAGGTTCTCTTATTCTATTAAGTATTATAGGAGTGTGGACAGAAATATTCAGTATTAATATGTCGGAGATTATAAAATGGATAAATTCTATAATGACACTTATTTTAAAATAAGTAAATTTAAAATAAATATTCAGCTTTTTGCTGATCCAAGCAAAACAGAAGAACCTACACCAAGGCGATTACAACAGGCAAGAGAAGAAGGTAATGTTCCTGTTTCAAAGGAACTGCTTACAGCTTTTTCCTTTTTAGGTGTAGCTACAGTATTTTATGTCCTTTCAAAATATTTATTTATTGATTTAAAAAGTTCTTTTAATAGATATTTAAATCTTGACACAAGTTTTTTAGATGAAAATGCCTTGATGAATTTGTTAATTCAACAAAAAAACTTATTTATAATTATTTCATTATTTTTATTTTCATCTGCCATTATAAGCCTTATTTTGGGAATGATACAGACAAAATTTTTATTTACCCCAAAAGCTATGAAATTTGATCTGGGAAAATTAAATCCAATAAAGGGTTTTCAACGAATTTTTTCTATGAAAACCTTGTTTGAACTCTTAAAATCTTTAATAAAGTTGTTTTTAGTTGGTTATATTTCTTACAGTGTTGTAAAAGGCAAATGGGAAAATATCATTTCTTTACCATATTCTAACATAGAATCAACAATTTCTTTTTTATATGCTCTAATCATAGAAATATTTTTTAAATTAGGATTATTGATGTTTCTATTAGGGATATTTGATTTCTGGTATCAAAAAAGAGAATATAAAAAGAATTTGAAAATGACAAAACAAGAAGTGAAACAGGAAATGAAAGATATAGAAGGAGATCCTATGGTTAAATCCGCAAGAATAAGAATGTTAAGACAGATTATTAATAAAAATATGATGAAAGAAGTACCAAAAGCCACCGTAGTTGTTACAAACCCAACTCATTATGCTGTTGCTATTAAATATGAAGAAAGTGAAACTAACGTTCCAATAGTTGTGGCAAAAGGACATGATGAGCTGGCACTTAGAATAAAAGAAATCGCAAGAGAAAATCATGTCCCTATCCACAGAAATCCTCCAGTTGCGAGACAATTATATGAAAGAGTTGAAATAAATGATGAAATACCAGAAGACATGTATGAGATTATTGCAAAAATAATAGCTTCTGTTTTGAAACCAACGAGGTGATTAAATGGGAGAAGCTTTAAATAGATTTTTTAAACAATTGGATATCATAGTTCCTTTATTAATTGTCAGTGTCGTTATATTAATGGTTATTCCAATTCCACCTTTTCTTTTAGATTTTCTTCAAATGGCTAATATATCATTGGCCATTGTTTTGTTACTTGTTACCATGTATATTAAAAATGCACTCGAAATATCTGCTTTTCCAACTTTATTATTAGTTACAACATTATTCAGATTATCTTTAAACGTATCGTCTACAAGGTTAATATTATTACAGGGAAAAAATTTCCAAGGGAAAGTGATAAGAGCATTTGGGGATTTTGTTGTTGGAGGAAATTATGTAGTTGGTATTGTTATATTCTTAATTTTAGTTATTATACAATTTGTTGTTATTACACGTGGTGCAGAAAGAATCGCCGAAGTTGCAGCAAGATTTACACTTGATGCATTACCTGGAAAACAAATGAGTATAGATGCTGATTTAAGCGCTGGTATTATCACTGAAGAAGAAGCAAGAAAAAAACGTGAAGATATTAGACGTGAAGCAGACTTTTATGGTGCAATGGATGGTGCCTCTAAATTTGTTAGAGGTGATGCTATTGCCGGCATTATAATTACAATTATAAATATTTTAGGTGGTTTGATTATAGGTGTTTTACAACAGGGATTAAATATAGGGGAAGCTGCTCAATTATATACACTTTTTACTGTAGGTGATGGATTAGTAGCTCAAATACCTGCTTTATTAATTTCAACTGCAACTGGTATAGTTGTATCAAGAGCCGCTTCAAAAGAAAATCTTGGTAAAGATTTATTAAAAGAACTTTCTTCTGAAAAACGTGTATTATATATGACTGGTGGAGTTATTCTAACTTTAGGACTTGTTACCCCATTACCTGTAATGCCTGCCTTATTATTGGGTGGAGGTATGGTAATTTTAGCTTACTTATCAACAAAAGGTTATTTGCAAAAAATGGTACCTGCAGCAGGTCCAAAAGAAGGATTTGAACCTTCTTCTGCTGGAGAAGCTGAAGAAACTCAAAGGTCTATTTCAGGTCCTCCTTTAACATCTGCCGAAGAAGTTTCAGAAATAATACAGAGTGATGTTTTAGAAATAGACATTGGTTATGGACTGATTCCATTAGCAGATCCATCCCAAGGTGGAGATTTACTTGAAAGAATTACAATGGTTAGAAAGCAAATAGCCTATGAGCTTGGTATAGTAATAAGTCCAATCAGAGTAAGGGATAGCGTACTATTAAGCGCGAATGAATATATAATAAAATTAAAAGGTGTTGAAGTTGGGAGGTTTGAATTATTTCCAGAAAAACTGTTAGCTATTAATTCTGGAATGGCTACTGAAGAAATACCTGGAATACATACAAAAGAGCCTTCTTTTAATCTTGATGCATACTGGATTGATGAAAATCAAAAAGAAAATGCTGTTAATCTCGGATATACAGTTGTTGATTCACCAAGCGTTTTTGCAACGCATTTATCAGAAATAATCAAAAAATATGCTCATGAAATACTTGGTTCCAAAGAAACTGAAATGCTCATAGAAGGATTAAGAATTAAAGATCCTTCATTGGTGGAAGAATTAACACCTATGGTATTTAAAACATTTGAAATTAGAAATGTTTTAAAAGAACTTTTATATGAAAGAATATCAATAAGAAACTTACCTGTTATATTTGAGAAATTAATGGAATTAGGAAGCAATGAAATTAAAGATATCGTTTCGCTTGTTGAAGGAGTTAGAAGTGCCTTGGGGCGACAAATATGTGAAAGTGTAAAATCAAATGATGGTGTATTGCATCTTCTTATACTTGATAAAAATACGGAAAATACATTAAACAATTACACAATTGAGTATGGAGGAAACTATACATTGGCTTTATCTCCACAATTATCTCAAACACTTATTGATAATATAAGTCAAATGTTAGAATCACAAATGATGAAAGGGTATAATCCTGTTATATTATGTAGTTCCCCTTTAAGATTTTATTTTGCAAGATGGTTAGTATCAAACATTCCAAATGTAAATGTTATTTCATATAATGAAATAATTCAGGAAATCCCCATTTCCGCAGACGGTAATATAAGCATTTAGATAAACGTTTAGAGGTGAGTTTATGAAAATAAAAAAATACATTGTTAATACTATTCCTGAAGCAATGGAAAAAATCCGAAATGAATTAGGTGAAAACGCTTATATTTTAGATACCAAACGAATTAATAAAGGTGGTTTCCTTGGACTCGGTGGGAAGAAATATATAGAAGTTACTGCTGTTTTAGAAGATAATGTGGAAACAATAATAAAGAATAGCCAGAAACCCTCTGGAGCAGGTTTTTCTAATAATTCTCAAGGAAAAATTAACGAAATCAGAGAAATGGTTGAAAGAAACAAAAGACTTGACGAAAGAATTAATAGAACCAAAAAGAAAGGATTATTTGAAGAAAACTCTTATGCGCCAGGCAATGATAAACTGGAAATAACCGCAAAAAATGAAATTTTAAAGTTAATTGAACAGCAAAGAGAAGTTTCAAAATTAATTGACAATGATGCAAAAAATTTTTATGAAAAAGATAAATTTGAAAATTTAAATTATAGAAAAGTAACGTATAATAGGATTCCTGATCAGTTTTATAATCAAAAACCTTTTAATAAAAAAATATTTGATAAAAATGAGAATATAAAAAATACTATATCAAATAATATATCGAAAAATCAAAAAAGTTCTCAAAATGAATTAACAGAAATAAAAAACTTAATAGAAAAACTTTCTAAAAGAGTTATTTTGAATGGTATAAATCCTTTTATATCCGAATTAATTGAATCACTAAAAAAACAGGATTTATCTGATAAACTTATAGAAGATATAATAAATAACCTCCCAAACGAATTAAACAAAGAAAACTGGAAATCAGATGAAAAATTTAAAAACTTATTATTTGAAACATTAAAAAACAATTTCAAAATAGATGTTCCAAATGTTTATGGTACAATAATGCTTATAGGACCTACAGGAGTAGGTAAAACTACTACATTAGCTAAAATTGCTGCTTTAAATAAATTGAATAGTAATAAAAGTGTTGCAATTGCCACTATAGATTTATATAGAATTGCAGCAACTGAACAATTAAAGACTTATGCAGAAATTATGGATATTCCAGCATCTATATGTTATACTCCTACTGAATTAAAGACAACTGTTGAATCTTTAAAAAATTATGATATATTGTTAATAGATACAGCAGGAAGAAGTCATAAAGATGATATTCAAATAGGTGAATTAAAAATGTATATTGATTCTATAAAACCAAATTATATATTTCTCGTTATTTCAGCTAATATGCGTTTACGAGATATGATAGATGTATATAATAAATTTGCCATTTGTAAACCTACACATCTAATAATCACTAAATTAGATGAAACTTCATCATATGGACAGATACCTTCTTTAATTAAAGAAACAAATTTGCCAATTAGTTATATTACAACTGGGCAAAATGTTCCAAATGATATTGAATTTCCAAACTTTCAAAAGTTATTTAACCTCTTTTATGAGGAGTTGACATTATGAGTATTATAAAAGATCAGGCAGAAAACCTTAGAAAAACATTTTCTAAAAATCAAACTAAAATAATATTGGTAACTGGTGGAAAAGGTGGTGTCGGAAAATCTATTATTGCAGTTAACACTGCCGTAAACCTTGCGAAAATGAATAAAAAAGTCTTAATTTTTGATACAGATGCTGGATTTGCCAATGCTTCTATATTGTTAGGTGTATCACCATCTGTTAGTATTAAAGATTATTTTGATAAAAAGTTGACACTTGATGAGTGTATAATAAAAACACCTTATGGCATAAAATTATTAAGTACAGGAATGGATATTAAAGATTGGATATCTTTTCAAAAGAATTTTACACGAAAAGCCATTGAAGAATTTTTTAATATTGCAAAAGAACATGATTATGTAATAATTGATGTTAGTGCTGGATATAATGAAAACTTGAAACCTTTTTATATTGCTGCAGATAATATACTTTTAGTTACCACTCCAGAACCTACAGCTATAGTTAATGCATATACTGTGGTTAAGGCTTTATCTATTCTGGAAGTAGACGGTATTGTTGATGTTGTCATAAATATGATAAGAAAAAAATCGGAAGCTAATACTGCTGAACAGGTTTTGAGAAAAACAATAAAAGAATATCTATTTAAAGATATAAGGAATGTTTTTTATATAAATTTTGATCATATTGTCCATGACAGTGTTAAATCTCAAACTCCTATATCAAGTTTTAAACCCTCTTCTAATGTTGCTAACGATTTAATGAATATCGCTGAAAAAATTGAGAATGATAAATTATTTAATAATCATAAAAATAATAATTTATTAAAAAAATTACTTTTACTTTTTGGTTTTTATAATAGGTGAAATTATGGATAAAAAAAGTTTTATTAAAAGGATTTTTCTTGTTTTTTTTCCAGGAAATTCTATTAGAATATATGCAAAAGATGATGTTTTAAAAGCAAAAATAAAAACATTTAAAGGAAAAGAAATTAAATTAATATCTCCAAAATATAACTTCAAAATCGGTGATGAAGTCATATTAGAATCTATGTTTGAAGGTGCTTATTATCAGGCTAATTTTCAAATAAAAGATATTGTAAATTTTGGGAATAATGAAATTCTTTTATCATTAAATTTGACAAGTACATTTAAAATTAAAAACAAGCGTATTATTGAAAGACATTATATCTCTATTCCTGTTTTAATTGAAGATAAATTTAAAGGTTTAATGTGGGATTTAAATGAAAATTTTCTTGGTATTGTTTTATTAAATGAATATCTAAATGAAATAAAACAAAATCTCAGCATTAAACTATCAATAATAAATTTTAATATAATTTTTCACGGTACTATCGTTAAAATAAGGCAGGAATTCTTTAATTTAAGTAAATTTATATATGAAATAAAGATATTACAGGATCCAACAGGCTTATTTGGTCATTATTTAGAATACATTAGTGGAAAAAAATTTTTTGAAGATAAAAAAAATTCGGAGGTGCAATCTGATGAACAATGAAGATTTTGATTTTTTCATGTCTGCTTTTAGAGAAATAACGAATATTGGAATGGGTAATGCTGTTAGCTCCTTATCAGTGATGTTAAATAAAAAAGTTGATATTTCAGTGCCAAACTTAGATGTAATAAAATTATCAGATATTTTTTTAAATATGGAAGAGCCTGATGAAATATATGCATGTTCTTATGTAAAAATGGAAGGTGATTTGGATTCATCTTTGGTATTTCTAATTGAAAAAGATTCTGTAAAAAGATTAATCAAAGAAAGTGTAGGTTTAGAAATACAAAGTATTACAGAATTAGATGAAATGTCATCTTCAATGATCGGAGAATTAGGCAATATAATGTTTGGATCTTATGTAAGTGCTATTTCTCAATTTTTAAATATAAATTTGCAGGTAACACCCCCTCAGGTTGCTGTAGATACATTTGCATCTTTAATCGCCGAATCTATTGTAATGAGTATTACATTTGAAGATGAAGTTATATTAACAGAAACTGAAATACAGGTTGAAGATTGGGAAAATGTCATCAAAGGAAAAATTGTTTTTCTTATGAACGAAGAAAATAGAAATAAATTATTTGATTATGTAAAAAAAGTGTTTTATGGGGGTTAAAAAATGAAAAAAATAATAGGAATTGGAGAATACTTTTCTTCAAAAAGTCCAGATATTTTAGTTACTTTAGGTTTGGGTTCATGCGTTGGTGTCTGTATCTGGGATAAAAATAAAAAAATTGGCGGATTAATTCATGTAATGTTACCAAAGTCTCCTGGTTCGAATGTTAACAAACCGGGGAAATATGCTGATCTTGGAATTCCTTTGTTATTAGAAGATTTAAAAAAATTGGGTGGTTCTAACTATACTGCGAAAATATTTGGTGGAGCTGCTATGTTTAAAGGTTCATCAATGGATGTAGGACAGAAAAATATTATTGCTGTAAAAGAACAGCTTAAAAAAGAAAGAATTAGAATTATAGCTGAAGACACTGGAGGAAACAGAGCAAGAAGTATAGAGTTTAACCTCGATACTGGTGAAGTTATGGTTAAAAAGGTGGGTGGTGGTGAAAAAGTTGAAATTTTCAAATTCTGAGTTAAAATTATATGCTATATTATTCTTTATTTTTCTATTTATAAATTTAGTAATATCAAAGAATTTTTTTATAACTTCCATTTTACGTTCTATAATAAGCATTGCTGTAATCATGATTTTAAATACAACTATAAAGGCAGTGATTAATAAATAATGAAAAATATAAATAGAGATGACATAATAAAAAATTTCTTGCCTAAAATAAAATATATAGCTTTAAATTTATTATCCACCCTTCCAAAAAATGTAGAACTTGATGATTTAATACAGGAAGGGATTATAGGATTGCTTCAATCATTAGATAAGTATAATCCCAAAAAAGGGGTGTCTTTTTATTCATTTGCTATAAAGAGAATAAGAGGAGCTATGCTCGACTATTTAAGAAAAATTGATTGGCTTCCAAAAGAGTTAAGACATAAAATAAAAAAAATGGAGGAAATTTTAGCTAAACAAAATATAGACGATTATATAAGTGATGATGAACTGGCAAATATTCTTCAGATTTCAGAAAAAGATGTAAAAAAATTAAAGGTTGAATTGCATAGAAGCCATATATTGAGTTTAGATTCTTTTTTATTAACAAATAATGAAATAAATGTTGAATCTGATATTGATGAAAATGACCCGGAGATTTTAGCTTATAAAGATATTTTAAAAAATGAACTCAAAAAAGCTATATTGAGTCTAAATGAAAGAGAGCAGCTTATACTATCTTTGTATTATGAAAAAGAATTGACCTTTAAAGAAATTGGTAAAGTTTTAGATATTTCGGAATCTCGAGTTTCCCAAATTCATACTTCAATTATCAGCAAATTAAAGAAAAAATTAGGCGGTGATTAACATGCCTGACCCTATTAACCTGAGCATTTCATACATTACTAATGTTGATATTTCAAATAATATACAGAATTTAAACAATGCACTTTTAGCAGCGCGTACAACTAATCTGGAAGAACACATAAAAAAGAATGAAGAAGCTAAGTCTCAGGTAAAAAACACCGATGAAAAATCAGAATCTAAAAATATTAATGCAGATAACAAAGGCACATCTCAAGAATATAAACAGAGACAGAAGTCTAAAAAAGAGAATTCCGAAAAGAAGCGTTTAATTGTAGATGAATATAGAGGACATTCATTGGATATAAGAATTTAACGGACGAAAGTCCGTTTTTTATATGTGAGGTGGTTCAAATAATAAACGAGATAATCAAAAAATCAAAAAAGAAATATAAAATATTAATTTTCCCAGAAACATGGAATTTAGAAAACTTTTTAGAAGAAAATATTTTTCTATATCCAAATTACGATATTTTCCCATTTGAATCTATAAAAATATCAAAAAAAATAAATGCTTCAAGGATAAACACTTTATATAATATTTTAAATCAAAAAGAATTGACAATCTTTACAACATTTCATGCATTATCAAGATATACTATACCAAAAAATATTTTTAAAGAAAATATTTTTAATTTTTCACTCAATGATGATTTCGGTATTAATCCCTTTTTATATGGATATGATAAAGTCTGGAATGTATACGAATTTGGCGAGTATTCACATAAAGGCTTTGTAAAAGATATATTTATTCCTATATACAACAATCCAATTAGAATAGAATTATTTGATAATGAAATTACAAGGATAACTCAATTTGATATTAATTCTCAGAAAAGTATCAATAATCTTAAAAACTTTATATTTATTCCTGGCACTGAGTTTATATATAAATTCGAAAAAAATTTTTATAAAAATATAGAAAAATTAAAAGAAAAATATCATCATAAAGATATTCCAATTGAAATTGAGAAATTTGAAACTATACCCGGTTTATTATATGAAGAAAAAAATACAGTACTTGATTATATTGATCTAAAAAAAACTGATATATTTATTATAAATGAAAAAGAAAGTATTAAGTCTTTTTATGAAAGAGAAAGAGAAAATTTAGAATTTATATCTTCAGATTTTTATAAAACCATATATAAAGAATACAGTGGAAAAAATTTAGAAAACATTATAAATTTAAAATATAAGTCTATAGAAATTGATAAGCATAACTTTATTATAAAAAAAATAGCACATAAAAAAAACGAATCCTTACCTATCTTAGATTGGGAAGATTTGAAAATCAATGATTTAATAGTTCATGAAAATTATGGAATAGGTATATATAAAGGATTAGAAAAAGTTAAAACAACTTCTGGAGAAAAAGAATTAATAAAATTAGAATATGCAAATAATGCAAAAGTATTTTTACCTGTAGAGAGAATAGACAAAATTACTAAATATATAGGAGACAAAGATTTAGTTAAAATTGATAAAATTGGATCGTCTTCATGGCAAAAAAGAAAGAAAAAAGTCGAAGATAATATTAGGCAAAAAATAAAAGAACTGATAAAATTGTATGCTTTAAGAGAATATACTACCGGTATATCGTTAAAGGGCGATGAAGATATTGAAGAACAATTCAAAAAAACATTTGAATATATTGAAACAATTGATCAGGAAAAAGCTATAGAAGAAACATTAGCTGATTTATCTTCAACAAAACCTATGGATAGGTTAATTGCGGGTGATGCCGGTTTTGGGAAAACAGAAGTTGCATTGCGTGCTGTTGTCCGATGCGTAAGTTCTGGCTATCAAGCTGCTATCCTTGTTCCAACCACAATATTGGCTCAACAATATTATAATAATATAAAAGAGAGATTTGAAGAAATTGGTATAAACATAGAGATAATAGATCGCTTTAAAACCTTAAAAGAAAAGGAAAAAATTATAAATAATATAAATTCAGGAAAAATTGATGTAATAATAGGAACACATGCTTTATTAAATAAAAAAATACAATTTAAAAAACTTGGACTTTTAGTGATTGATGAAGAACAACGATTTGGAGTATTTCAAAAAGAAAAACTAAAAGAATTATCTCACGGAATAAATGTTTTAACAATGAGTGCAACACCTATACCAAGAACCTTATACTTCTCACTAACTGGGTTAAGAGATTTATCAATAATTTCAACTCCACCTTTTGGGAGGATTCCTGTAGAAACTTTTGTATTCAAATATTCCAAAAAAATTATAAGAACAGCAATATTGCGAGAAAAAGCCAGAGGAGGGCAAGTTCTATATATACACAATAGAATTAACGATATAGAAAATGTAGAAAATTCCTTAAGAGAAATAGTCCCAGAAGCTAAAATTATTGCTGCTCATGGTAGAATGCCTAAAAGATATCTATCAAAAATAATAAAAATGTTTTATGAAGGTGAAATAGATGTATTAATATCCACAACAATTGTAGAAAATGGAATTGATATACCAAATGCAAATACATTAATTGTTGATGATGCTGAAAAATATGGAATTTCTCAATTATATCAATTGAGAGGTCGCGTGGGAAGAAGTAATAAAAGAGCTTTTGCATATTTTCTATATAAAAATAATTTAAAAACAGAAACCATGAAAAGATTAGAATCAATAAAAAATATTACAGGTCCGGGAAGCGGATTTAAACTGGCTTTACATGATTTGGAAATTAGAGGATTTGGCGATTTACTTGGGGTAGAACAAAAGGGACATATAAATAATATTGGATTAAATATGTATAAAGAAATATTGAACAAAACAATAACTGAATACTATTCTAAAGATATAAAACAACAAGTATCCGAGAAAATTGATCTGGAAATAAAAGGTATAAAAATGCCTATTATCATACCTGAAAAATATATATCTAATCCCATTGAAAGAATGCGTATATATAGAGAAATCGCCAATGAAAATAAAATAGACAACATAGAAAATATAAAAAAAGATATAGAAGATAGATTTGGAAAAATCCCAATTGAACTTGAAAATTTATTAAAATATACAAAACTAAGAATTATAGCATATCAAAAAGGAGCTAAAAATATTGAAATATATGATAATACATTAATAATAGAATATAAAAAATCACTTGATATTGATATCAAGAAGCTTAAAAAACATTCGAGAAAATTCAATCATTTTCCAGAAGAAAAAAAGATTATTATATATACAACAAATTCGGAAAAAACTCTATTTAATTTATTTTATATTTGAATTTATAAATATATCTTATGAGCTTTTGCTTTCGCAAAAGCTTTTTTTATTAGTTGACAATTTTTTACGTTAAATCCTCTTCACCAAATTTTTTACACTATCTGCCAATCTAATAAACAGTTTAATTATTAAAATTCCTAATAAAACGTAAATAATCAAAGCAATTAAAACTGAAATTAATATTATTATTATAAAGAATTGTATTAAACCATTAGAATTTTCTAATAACATTTTCTCTGGTATTGAATATAATAAAACAAAAAACCCCCTGATTATTTAACAGGGGGTAAAATAAAAAGAGGGGCGC
>NZ_AZAY01000019.1 GCF_001021165.1 Marinitoga sp. 1197 | reverse complement strand
TGATATCACTTTCTTATTTTTTGTCCAAATCTTGTAAGGGGTGAATACGTATTCGAGCTGATGTTGTTTTTGCATATTGGCAATATATAACAATTAATTCACTCTTATTGGGGTTATATTTTTTAATAGAAAATCTTTTTCTTTTTGTTCTTTATTATTTTACCATCTGCAATTGATGAAAAAAGAAAATAGAATATGATATAATTCCACTGGAGGTGGAACAGATGAAAAAGAAAATACCATATGGAGAACAGAATTTTGAAAGATTAATAAAACAAAATTATTATTACATAGATAGAACAAAATATATAGAAAAATTAGAATCATTAAATGAAAAAAATATAGTGTTTTTAAGACCGAGGAAATTTGGAAAAACATTGTTCTTAGATACACTTGCAAAGTATTATGATATCAATTATGCAGAGAAATTTGAAGAATTATTTAAAAACTTATACATAGGAAAAAATCCAACGTCATTAAAAAACAGTTATTATATTTTAAAAATGAATTTTTCTGGAATACAAACAGAAAATAAAGAAGTATTAATAAATAGTTTTAAAAATAACATTATAGTTTCGCTTGAAAATTTCAACAATAGATATAAAGTAAAATTAAAAATAGAAAAGGAATATACAGAACCAGCAGATATACTTAGAGCTTTTTTGAATAATGCAATAGATATATTAGACAAACCGATATACTTACTAATAGACGAATATGATCACTTTGCAAATGAATTATTGAGTTTTAACCTTGATTTATTCAAAGACAGCGTAACAAAACATGGATTTGTAAGGAAATTCTATGAAGAAATAAAAAAAGGGACACAGACCATAATAGAAAGACTATTTATGACAGGAGTAAGTCCAATAATGCTGGACTCATTAACCAGTGGATTTAATATAACTAAAAATAAAACAATAGATATAAAATTCAACGAAATGCTCGGATTCAAAGAAGAAGAAGTAAAAGAATTATTGGAATATTATGACATATATTCAGAAAAATTATTAAAAGAAATGCAAGAAAATTATAATGGATATATATTCAACATAAACGCAAAAGAAAAAGTATATAATCCAGATATGGTATTTTATTTTATAACAGAATATTTTTCAGAAAAAAAACCACCAGAAAAAATAATAGATGATAACATAATGAGTGATTACAAAAAAGTACAGAATCTATTTAGTCTTGGTGAATTACTTGGAGTAAAAATAGACAAAGAAGAAACCAAAGAAGAAAGAGAAAAAACAACATCAAAAAGAATAATAGGAGAACTGTTAAATGAAATACTATTAACAGGAAAAACAGAATTAACAGAACTCACAACAATGTTTAATCCAGGAAAAAGGATAGAAATAAAAGACATAAAATCATTATTATTCTATCTTGGGTTCATGACATTTGAAAAAAAAGGAATAATAACATATCTAAAAATACCAAATTACTCAATGAAAAAAATATTCTCAGAATACTTCACAGAATACATAGAAGAAAAACTAACAGAATACATAGACCCAGAGCCAATAGAAATAGCAGTAAGAAAAATACTATCAGATGGAGAAATAAAAAGCTTTGCCAAAGAAATAGAAAACCTATTGAGCAAAATGGACAACAGAATATTCATGGGATTAGATGAAAAATACATAAAAGCAATAATGTATAGTTATCTAATACTAACGCCATATGCAATGGTAAAAATGGAATATCCAGTAGAAAATGGATATATAGACATAGCAATGTTCAAAAGATACGAAGAAGTACCATATGAAGCGATAATAGAAGTAAAATATATAAAACAAAAAGAATACACAGAAGAAAAATTAAAAAGGAAAGTAAAAGAAGCAAAAGAACAAATAGAAAAATACAAAAAATCATATGAATTAAACCCAAAAAATGAAACGATGAAAAAGTATATAATTGTTTTTGTTGGAAAAGAGGCTAAATATATTGAGGAAAAAAACTAAAACTCGGGACTATCTAAAATTCTGTGTAAATTGAGGATAGCTGATTAATAGTAATTATTACAAAATAATGTTTCTTAAATATTTCTTCTTAGATTTTCAAAACTTTTATATGTTATTAGCTGGGAAATTTGACCCACAAATTGTTAAGAAAAGACAAAGATATATTTTAGCTATTGAAAATATGGTATTATCTTTGTATTCAAGAGAATTAAGTATTAGAGATTATGTAAAAGATATTAGTACAATAATAAATTAAATACTAAACCAGCCATCGTAATTTGATGGCTGGTTTTATAAAGTGGAAATAAATATCTTTTTAATATCTTCTATATAGACTAACAACCTTACCGATAATTTCCCACTTTAAATCTTCTGTTAAGATTATAGGTTCGTATTTTTGATTTAAACTGTAAAGCATAGCAGGACCTTCCATTGCTTTTCTATAAACTTTTACAAGCGCATCTGCACCATCGTTTATTAATGCAACTACTCTATTTCCAGATTCTACATATGCATTAGGGTCGATAATAACATAGTCGCCTTCTTTTATTTCTGGTTCCATACTATCTCCAATAACTTCAACTGCAAACTCTCCTTTTGAACCTACTGGAATGTATATTTCATCAATAGGATAATCTATCGGTTCTGCTATACCGGAACGTCCAGCAGCGACTTTTTCATATACCGGAATTTTTTTCATCTGTACCTTTACTATGTTTTCTTCATCCGATTCTGTATCAAGACCAAGTATATAATCTGTAGATACATTAAAGTATTTTGCTAATTCAATTATAACTTCTGCAGATGGTAAATTCATACCAGATTCAATTCTATATACACTATTACCTGCTATACCTATAATATATCCCAATTTTTCTCTCGATAGGCCTTTTCTTTTTCTTAAAAGTTCAATTCTTTTGCCTATAAGATTTGACATTATTTCACCTCGCCTTTATTGTATATATATATTATACACCATTTTCTACCTGATAGTAGAGTTGTTACCTGTTTTTTACCTTTTCTTAATTGTATTTTTGATTTATTTGTAGTAACATAAAATCAAGATACAAAATAGTAGATTATAAAAATTCTCAAAACACTAAAAGGGGGTAATATGATGATAAAAACACAAGAGTTAATACAATGGTATGAGAATAAAAGGCATTATTTTAAAACTTTTTTGTTTAATTCAGAGCAAAATAAATTTTTATTAGAACTAATAGGGTTGGAAAATAAAATTACAGAAAATGAAATCTTAAATTTAAATTCTATTGATGAACTAGAAAATTATATAAAAATAATTTTTGATAGAGAAGTTCAAGAGTTGTTTAAATCAAAGAAAAGAACTCGTGTTTCTTCAATTGCATAAAAAAGGAGCCGATTACGGCTCCTAAATTTCATAAATTTTTTCAAATAATTCAATATTATTTTTTAAAATATTTCCTGTTAATAAATCTTTTATAGCTGCAATGTAGTGATTTTTTTGTACGTTTGGAATTAAATTATATTTAGCCATTGTTGCTAAAACAGCCATATTTTGCATTCTTGCATCGTTTAAATCATCGATATATACTTTTATTAAATTAATATTTCTTTTGTTAGCTGCTTTTAATAATACGTCATTATTAATTTCTTTGTTTTTTCTTAATCTTACATCCAAAGGTTGCCAAACTGTGTCATAATAAATGACTGTAGAATTATTTTTTGAATAATCATTCATACCTCTTAATGTTTCATGTCGTTCTAAAGCTACTACTAAATCTGCTTGATTTTTCATAATTAATGGAGAATTAACATTTCCAATCCGTATATTAGAAGATACTGTTCCCCCTCTTTGGGCTAATCCGTGAGTATCAACACCCTTTACAGGCAAATTAGCTTTATCAGCTGCTCTTATTATCACTTCGCTTAATAATCCAATACCCTGTCCGCCAACACCTATTAAGTAAATATTGAATATTTTCATTGTTTATCCCCCCCTTTTGATACAATTTTAAAGCTTAAAGCATTTGTGGGGCAAGTTTGTATACATGAACCATCGCCTATACATAAATCTTCCTGTACCCATACATCTCCTTTAGGGGTTATTTGATATGCAGGACATCCAAAATCACTTATACATATATATTGATGATCACATTTACTTGTGACTTCGACTTTGTTGTTTTTAAATATTCCCTTTTTTCTTTGTTCGCGTGTTAGTTTTAACATGCAGGGATGTTTTGCTATAATAACTTTAAATCCATCTGTATTTAAAGCTTCTATTACATATTCTCTTAATTTTTTTTGATTGTATGTATCTACTTCTTTAATAAATTTTACCCCTAAGCTTTCGAGTAACTTTTTTATAGGAATTGCTTCTGAGGGGCCGTTAAAATTTTTTCCTATTGATGGTAAGTCTTGATGTCCTGTCATTGCTGTAGTTCCGTTTTCCATTATTATTAAAGTTAAATTATGATTATTGAATATGGCATTTACTATACCAGGTATTCCGGCATGAAATAATGTTGAATCACCTAAAAATGCAACGACATTCCTGGTTTTATTAAATAATGATAAACCCGCACCAGTGGAAGTGGAATGACCCATTGATAATAAAACCTGACCCATATTATACGGTTCTAAAAATCCCAATGTATGGCATCCTATATCTGCAACTGTAATATCCGTATCTTTTAAGGCATATTTTATTGCATGAAATGCTGACCTATGACCACATCCTGGACATAGTTGTGGAGGTCTTGGATTTAATTTTATTTCTGGAATGTTGATGTCTATTTTTTCTAATATTTCCGGCCATGTTTTTCTTAATATTTCATACACCTTATCAGGTTTATATTCCCCAATCCAATCTTCGATATCAAGTTTTCCTATAATTTTTACATCTATTTTATGATCGAAAGCTAACGATTTTATATCTTTCTCCATAATGTCATCCAATTCTTCTAATATTTTTACTTCTTTATGAGTTTTCAGAAAATCTATTATTATTTTTTCAGGTAGAGGATTTACAATCCCAATTTTTAAAATATCAATCTTTTCTTTTGAGTATTCTAAAACATCAAGTAATGATAGATAGGGTAATCCAGTTACAATTATTCCTTTATTTTTATTTCCATTATCGATATATTCGTTGAATCTGGAATTTTGTGTTATGTTTTTAAATATATCCAGTCTTTTTAGGGCCTTTCTTTTCATGTCGAGTGCTTTGGCAGCAATTGGAATATGTGGAGCATTGAAATTATCGAATTTTGGTGAGTAATCATATTCCTCTATAATTAATTTATCGAAATTTATTTTTTCTTTTGCATGACACACATGAGTTGTTAATCTTAAAATTATTGGCATGTGTAAATCTTTGGATATTTTAGCAGCCTCTTTGAACATTTCGTATACTTCTTTTGGCGAATTTGGTTCAAACATAGGAATATATGAAAGTTTTGAAAAATGCCTGTTATCCTGTTCGTTTTGTGAGGAATTTGCACCAGGATCGTCGCCTAAAACTATAATCATACCTCCGATTAAATCAAATAGTCCAAGCTGAACAAAAGAATCAGCAGCTACGTTTAATCCCACACTTTTAAAAAAGACAGTAGATAAATGTCCGTTCATTGAAGCACCAAAAGCAACTTCAGTTGCAACTTTTTCATTTACAGAAAATTCAAAATACATTGGATTTTTATCTTTTGGAATACTTCTTATACCTTCTGCAATTTCTGGTGTAGGAGAACCTGGATAAGAAGTTACTACTTTTACGCCGGATTCAAGCATTGCTCTAACAAGCGCATGATTTCCCATAACAATTTCACTTATTGGATTTTTAGATATTAATATTTCACCTAAGGTTTTCACTATCTCACCTCGCTATTAATAAATATTTTTTTATGGAAAATAATAAAGGAATGGAAAGTCCATTCCTTTATTATTAATATAATGGTGTAAAATTCATTTCAGTCCAATAGTCATTGGAAAGATCCCTGTATATATTGTATAGTATATCTCGGTGAGTTTCTTCCCATTTGGATAATTTTTCAAATAATTTTTTTGCATCATTGTTTTCAACTTTTTCAGCAGCATTTTTATAAAAATTCATAAAATCATCTTCGATTAAATATGCCATTTTAACAACAGATAAGTCTAAAGTCATTTCTTCTATTTTACCGCCTGTGATTTCTTTTTTTTCTCTTATTTGAAATAAGTTCTCATCATCTTCTTCGAATTCTACGTCTAAATTTTTTTCATCTTCATATTTTTTTATTAGTTTTTTTATATATTCAGCATGTCCTTGTTCCATTTCTACCAGCATAGAAAAAATTTCTTTTAATTGAAGATTTGAAATATTGTCTAATTTGCTTTTGTAAAAGTTTTTTCCTTCAATTTCTTTTGCTAATGCATAATTTAAAATGCCAAGAATACCATCTTTCATTTTAATTCCCCCTTATTATTTATTATACATTTGTAATTATATCATATTTTTATCAATTTTAAAAATAAATTTTAATCTAATAAAAAAATACCGCTTTCGCGGTATTTTTTTATTCTTTCCAAATTCTTGAAAACACAAAAAAACTTTAAAACTATATATTTTAGAGATTAAAGAGATCTCTTTTTTTATTGTGGGTATTTTACAAATCCAATTAAATAATGTTGATAAGGCATTATTGGGTTAAAAGGTATAACTCTAACATTCCAGCCATATTGACCTCTTTCATCGACCTCAAATTCACCTTCAAATAAATATGTATCTTTATTAACTTCTTTATTTAATTTCATATCAAATGATTTTAAAGACACTACCTTATTATTTTCTAATTTAGCCAGAACTATCTGGGTTAATATCGAATCAGGTCCAATTCCGGGTAAATACACTTCGGCCTTTACTTCTATTTTGCCTTCTGTTGTATATGTAACGTCTTCTTTTACATTTGATAATACTTTAATTTTAATACTGTCCCAATTTCTTTCTAATATTTCTACCCAGCTTGAGAATTTTCTGGCTATAGAAAAATCATTTTTAATGAACTTTTCTCCTAATTCTGCTGCAGTCATATATAATTTTTGTGTGTATTCTTTGAGCATTCTATGGGTATTAAAGAATGAGGTTACAGAAATTATAGATTCTTTCATTATTTTTATCCATTCTCTTGATACTCCTAATTCTTCGTTATGATCATAATATAATGGAACGATTTCTTTTTCTAATGTATTATATATAGATACACTATCTATTTTATCTTGTAATTCAAGATCTATATAATCTCTTTCGTCTCCAATTGCCCATCCGTTTTTCCCATTATATCCTTCAACCCACCAACCATCTAATACACTGAAGTTTGGAGAGCCATTCATACCAGCCTTTTGACCGCTTGTTCCGCTGGCTTCTCTGGGTCTTCTTGGGTTATTTAGCCATATATCAACTCCGGCAACTAAATGTCTTGCTACATTCATATCATAATTTTCTATAAAGACAATTTTATCTTTAAATTCAGGCATTCTTGAAATTTCATAAATTCGTTTAATTAATTCTTGTCCCGGTTTGTCAGCGGGGTGAGCTTTTCCAGCAAAAATAAGTTGAACAGGTCTTTCTGGATTATTTAGTATTTTCTTTAATCTATCTAAATCTTTAAATATAAGAGTTGCTCTTTTATATGTAGCAAATCGTCTTGCAAAACCTATTGTTAAAGCATCAGGATTCAATATTTTATCGATTTCTTCTAATTGTTCTACAGTTTCACCATGTCTCATTCTTTGCAGCTTTGTTCTTTCGTGGATAAATTCAATAAGTTTTTTCTTTAATCCTTTTCTTACATTCCATAATTCTTCATCAGGAATATTGTCGATTTTTTTCCATAAATCTGGATCATCAATTTTTTCATGCCAATCTTTGCCTAAATAATTTGAGAACAAATCCTGTAATTCTTTTGAGATCCATGTTGTTGCATGAACGCCATTTGTAACATGAGTGATTGGAACTTCTACAGCTTCCAGACCTTTCCATATATCTTTAGCCAGATCTCTTGAAACCTCGCCGTGTAATTTACTTACACCGTTAGCTCTTGAGGATAGATTTAAAGCCAGCGTGGTCATGGAAAATAATTCAGAACCGTCAGGTCTTATTTCTGCGCCTAAATCAAGAAATTCCCTTCTGGAAGCTTTTAATTGTGGCCAATAATTTTTAAAGTATTTGTCCATTAAATAAAATGGAAAAGCATCATGCCCGGCTGGCACAGGGGTGTGTGTTGTAAACACTGCGCTTGCTTTTGCAGCCTGTACAGCTTCTCTGAAAGATAATCCTTTTTCCTGAACAAATTCTCTAATTCTTTCTAAGCCCAAAAATGCAGAGTGTCCTTCATTCATATGCCATACAGAAGGATTATATCCTATAGCTCTTAATGCTCTTACTCCACCTATTCCCAATAACATTTCCTGTCTGATTCTCATTTCTTGATCTCCGCCGTAGAGTTGATATGTTATCATTCTATCTTCTGGGTCATTTTGTGGAATATCGGTATCAAGATATATGAGGTTTATCCTTCCAACCTGTAATTTCCATACTTTTGCATATACTTTTCTATTTTCCATTTCAACGGTAATATATATGTCATTATTTTCTTTGTCTTTGGCAGGTATTACCGGGAAATTATCAAAATCGTATGGATTAAATATAGCTTCCTGCCAACCTTCAGAATTAATTCTTTGTTCAAAATAACCCTGTTTATATAATAAACCAACTGCTACAAGTGGTATTCCAAGGTCACTTGATGATTTCAAGTGATCTCCAGCAAGAACACCAAGTCCTCCGGAATAATTTGGAAATGATTCATGAAGGCCATATTCGGCACAAAAATAAGCAAATTCTCCGCCTTTATATTCTCTGTGTGTAGATTTAAACCATGTATTTTCTGCTTTCATATAAGTATTAAATTTTTCAATAACTTGTGAGTATAATGATATTATAGCTTTATTTTCTGCAGCTTCATTTAACTTTTTTTGACTTACTTTTTTTAAAAATAGTACAGGATTTCTGTTGACTTCTACCCATAATTTTTCGTCTATTCTTTCGAATATCTCCTGGGCATCATAATTCCATGTCCACCAAAGATTTTTACTTAATTCCGGTAGCCTTGAAAGTTTTTCAGGTATTTTTGGTAAAACATTTATCTTTGAAATAAATTCCATGGAAAGTCCTCCCTCCAAAATTTAATATATCCAATACATATTATACCAAAAATTATTGTTTTTATGCAATAATTGTAGAAATTTAACTTTAATTATAATTAATTGCTTATATTTGCTTTTAAAAACGCGAAATTTTCAATATGAAAAGTATTCGGAAACATATCAAAAGGCTTTATAAACTCTATTTTGTAAGATTCTTTTAATCTGGATAAATCTCTTGATAATGTGGTTGGATCACAGGATAAATAGAAAATATTTTCTGGTTTTAATTGTAAAATTTTAGTTAAAATTTCTTTATCAAGTCCACTTCTTGGAGGATCTACTATTAAAAGATCTATTTTTTTATCATAATTTTTTATGAATTCTAAAACATCCGATTTTATAAAAGTGGTATTTCTTATATTGTTTATATTTGAATTCGAATGAGCAGCTTTTACAGAAATTCCGTTATTTTCTACTCCTGTAACATGTTTAAAAAGTGGAGCTAAATATATAGAAAATAAGCCCACTCCAGAATAAAGATCTAACAGGACACCGGATATTTTCTCTCTTTTTATAATTTCTACAAATTCATTCAATATTTTTTTTGTTATGTTATAATTATTCTGGAAGAAAGCGGTAGGCGGAATTTGATATTCAAATCCATTAAACTCTTCTTTTATAATACCTTCCCCTTTTAATGTTTTATAAGGTCCTCGTAAAACAATTGAATCAGAACCATTCATTACATGGATAATAGAATTTGCTTTAATTTTTTCCTTTATTAATCTTTTGAAATTTTTATAATTATTTATATATTCTGTTTTTGTAATGAAGATTGACATAATTTCATTTTTTGAAAATGATTTTCTTAAAACCAGATGTTTGAATTCTCCTTTTCTGAATTTTGGATTATATATTTTTAAGTTTAACGCATTGAATATTTTTTTTGTTTCAGAAATAATGTTATTAAATTCTTTAGGAGCAATTAAACAATTTTTTATATCTATAATATCATTACTGTTTCTCTTTTTCAATCCAATTTTTATATCTCCATTTTTATAGGAAAATGCAAATTCCATTTTGCTTCTGTAATGATTTATTTCATCTGAACCTATTGTATTTAATACTAGAGTGTCATCTAATTTTCCAATTCTTCTTATTTGTTCTTTTACTATTTTTGTTTTTATTTTTAATTGTTCATTATAATCAAGGTCTAACAATTGACATCCTCCACATTCCTGATAATGAGGGCAAATTTGTCTATTTCTATATGGTGATTTTTCAATGTATTCCACTACTTCAGCAAAATAAACATCTTTTTTTCTATTTTTTACTTTTATTTTAACAAATTCTCCTGGATATGCGTGTTCTACCATATATATTTTATTATCATATCTTGCAAAACCATATCCCCCATTAACTATTTTTTCAATAACAACATCTATAGTTTCCATAGCGTTCACCTCTTTGTATTTATATATTCATTATAACATATATTTCATTTTTTAGGGTTTTTCTGATAAAATATATATATACATTTTTTAATGCTAAAAACCTTTTGCTTTTAACCCCTTCATTATTAACTCTGTTATTTTTATATAATAAAATTTTACTACAAAAAATATTGATGCCCCAATTAAAGGCCACATATAGTAGAAAATTTTTACATTGAAAAAAGATTTATACATAAAATAGGATGATGCCACTGGTACGAGAAAAAATATAATGTGGGGTATTTTATTTTTTTTATTATATACTATACTTAATACTGGTGGTAATAAAAAGGTCGAAAAAAAGATTAGACCAAAAATATCATTTAATATTAATATTAAAAAGCCTGAAGTTAAGGTGGATATAATAAAATATTTCATGTCTGTCAATTCAAATACCAGAATTAAGGGTATTAAACTGAAAAATGCAACAAAAACACCTAATACAGGAATAAACATCTGTGAGGTAAAGAGTAACACTGTTATAACGCTTAACATAGCAGAAAATGTTATGTTTTTTACCATTAAAACAACCTCTCTTTCAAAAAATATAAAATTTAGATAGGAGGAACATTATGGATAAAAAAAGATTGGAAAATTTCGAAAAAATTCTAAGGGATATATGTTTTAAAATTAAGGTTGAAGGAAGAAAAATTATAAAAAATAGCGAAATATCTCCAGCACAATTTGATCTATTGCAAATATTATATTTTCGAGGTGAAAAAAGAGTTACAGATTTAAGTTTGGCTTTAGGAATAACAAAAAGTACAACTACAGGTTTAATCAACAGACTTGAAAATTCAGGGTATCTTAAAAAAACAAAAGATGAAAAGGATAAAAGAGTCACGACTATTAAAATTACAGAAAAAGGCAAAAATGTTATTGAAGAAGTTATAAAAGCTCGTGTTGTGTTTATGGATAAAGTATTATCTAAAATCGAAAATCCTGAAAAATTAATGAATCAGCTTGAGGATCTGGATAATATTATAAATGAGGTGAGGAACTGTGAAAAAGATTAAAACTTTTTTGTTTGTATTTTTGATGCTTACCTCTATGAGCTTTTCTTTTCAATTAACGATAAATGCCCCAAAAGGTTCTTTAGTTTATATTAACAATCAATATATGCTTACAATGAAAAGCAATACTGAGAATGTTTCACTGCAATCAGGAACATATAATATAATAATATCAAAATTTGGGTATAAAGATTATAAAACCACAGTTTCTATTGACTCAGATAAAAAAATAAATGCAAACCTTATTCCTTTGGCTTCAATAGAATTTAGGTCAAATATAGAATCATTTTATATTTCTTTTGATAAAAATAAGGTGTTAATAAAAAATGGTGATGTTCTTAAAATTCCTATAAATGTAAAAACTCTAACAATTTCAGCTGAAAACTATAAATCCCAAAATATTAATCTTGAATTAAAACCATTTGAAACAAAGAAAATAATGGTGGAGTTGGTTCCAAATGGTATGGTCACCTTTGATTCAACACCAATTTCAAATTTGTATATAAATGAAAAGTTTGTAGGTGAAACACCGTATTCTACTATTTTATCTTTAAATAAAAATTATAATATTAAATTGATTAAAGATGGATATCTACCTTTTAAGAAAAATATTATTTTAAAATCTGACGAGCCAGTGAGTTATAACTTTGAATTAAAAAAAGGAATTCAGTTGTATATAGATTCATCACCACAAAATGCGTTGGTGACTATAAATGGTGAAAAAGTTGGATATACACCAAATACATTTACTGTTCCATCTGGTAATCTAAAAATAATTTTATCAAAAATTGGTTACATATCAAAGGAATTAACAATAAACTTAGATAAATCATTGAATAAAAAAACTTTATTTTTTGAATTATATGAAAACAAAAGAATTGTGAAAATACAGAATAGTAAAGGTTTAGAGTTTTATTTAGATGGAAAATATATTGGTGATTCGGTTGAATATCTTGAATTGGACGGAATGCCTCATATTTTGGAAATAGTCTCAAAAACAGATAAAAATCTTTTTTTTAGGTATATTATAAATAAAGATTCACCAAAAGAATTAATTTTAAATCCATTACTTTCAACTTCAGTTGAAGTATTATCTCAGGAAAAAATTCTGGCTTATATAAGTGATAAATATGCATTTACGCCATCAACTATTTTAATAAATACAATGCAAAATACTAAAAAACTTGATATTTATTATTTAAATTCAAAGAAATCAATAACATTAAGAAAAAACAGATCTCAAACAGTTTTTTTAACTACAGAAGATAATATAGGGGCAGTTTCTTTATTTACATCTTCTAATTATGTATTAATTTATATAGATGGAAAATACATAAATCGAGGGTATGTTTTAGGAAAGGTTTTAAATAGTGGTATTCATAATGTTGTATTTAAGTTTCCTGATGGAAAATCGTATAATATAGATATAAATATAAATAATTATGAACATAGAGTAATATTCTTTTCTAAAGCAAATCTGGTGCCTGTAAAAATAGTAAATTCAAGAGCATTTGATGTTTATGTTGATGATATTAAATATACAGCTTCTGAATTGGATTTAAGGTTGGAATATGGGGTTCATAAAATTAGCGTATATAAAGGCAATAGAAAAATAGTAGAAAGATTTATATATATTACCGATGAAGGAAAATATATTAACCTGGATAATTGGTATTAAGGGGGCAAAAAGATGAAAAAATTTTTGATTTTTATTTCAATATTTATTTTTATTGTATCAATATTTGGTGAAATTCTTGATGTTAAACCAACTTCGCCAGTATATCCACATGTTTATAAAGTAGTAAAAGCTGGAATAATGGAAACGGATACACAGGGAAAATTTAATGGTGCTATTTCCGTTTCAAGATATGATTTAGCTATATTTGGTTCTAATTTTCTAGATTATTTAAATGAAAATTATAAAAAGAAATTAGATTCTTTAGATGCTTCATTAACAAGATTAGAAATGGAAAAGTTACCTCAAAGAGTGTATACATTGGAAAACTTCATGTTTTCACTTGATGCTGATTATAAAAATACAAAAAATTTACTGAACGATTTTTCAACGAGAATCAAAAATTTAGAAATGGCTATAACAATAGATTCAACAGATTCTAACAATCCTATTTTTAATGCGATTGCTCAAAATGCATATATGGTGGCTGAAAAAAAGTCAGTTGAAAAGATTAATGAATTATACGAAACAACACTTGCGTCTATTGTTATTTTTAGCAATAGAATGAATGATTTTGAAAAAGCAGTCGAAGGTGTTTTGGAAGAATTTTCAAAAACCAAGGAGTACATGACAAATACTCTGGATGATTACCTGAAAAGGGAACAGAGCAATTATAAGTCATATATAGATGAATTATTTACAAAAGAAAAAGAAGGATTAAAGGTATATATAACAAATGAAGTTGCTGCGCAGATGCGATGGAAAAAAGATAGTGAAAATGCAACTATAATGGAATTAAAAAATGAATTAAATAATTTAAAAAATGAAATATCTTCTTCGAATACATATATAGATGAAGTTGTTCAACAAAAATTTGATTTTCAGGTGAAGCCATTAATGAATTTAACCTCAAGAATACCAGAATTATCAAATCAAATAAATGAATTAAGTGACAGGGTATCTTACCTGGAATCCGGGATTAAAATGACAGATTCTTCAACAATAACAAATGAACCATTATTACTAAGAAAGTTACAAACTATTGAAGATAAAATTGATAATATTGAAAGCCTGAAAATAAAAGTTGATGAATTGGAAAAAATAACAAATTCATATTCTGCAATCTTATCCGATTCATCAAACAGGGTGAATATTCTTGACAAAAAAGTGCTTGATATACAGAAAGAGATAAGTGATTTAAAAACAAATATCAAAACAGGTATACCGGAAGAATTGCTGAATAGATTATCTTTGATTGAAGAAAAAATAAATAATATGAAAAAGTTAGAAAATGCAGCTGATGAAATCAGAAATTTAAATAAAAAACTTCAGGAATACGATCAAAGAATAGGATTATTAGAAGGAGCTGCATTTGATAAAGAAAATGAGAGTATATCGAATTTATTCACTAAATTAGATAAAATTGAATCAAGAATTAATACCAATGATTATGCTGTATCAAATCTTACAACACAGGTTTTAGGCATGGAAAAAGACCTCGAAGCATTTAGAAATGCGGTCAAAGAAAGTGGCCTTAATAATATAGGGGAGTTATTAAAAAATGTTAATTCCGCTTTACCAAAATTATCAAATATTGAGCAATTGAGTACAAAAAATTCTCTTGAAATTCAAAAATTGAATAATGAGTTAAAAATTGTAGAAGAATTAACAAAAAAAATCAAAACACTCAACAATCTTGTTCAGGAATTGGCATTACAACCACCGACTGAAAAATTGCAAAAAGATGTTATAAATAATACAAAGGTGTTATTTGAGTTAAAAAATAACTTTGATAAAAATACTTTAAAATTAAATAATTTTGAAGGAAGATTAAAATCACTGGAAAATTCTATTTATAATTTAGAAAGTCTACCTTCTAATAATAAAGAAGTTTTAACAGGTATAATCAGCGATATGGTTTCTCAATCTTTAATGAGTAAATCGGATGAAATTAAAGATTATGTATATATGCAAATTAAAGATGACTTAATCAAAGCAAATATGAAATCATTAGAATCTATAATAACACGATTAAATATAGTTGAACAAAAGGTTGAAAATGTTTCTGATACATCTTATCTTGATGAGAAAATAATAGATCTGGAAAAAGAAGTAACAAATTTAAAATCTCAAAATAGTAAAATTACTACAGAGTTGCTGGAAATGAAAAAATATTCAGAAAATACGGATAATCTTGAATCAAGATTACAATCATTGGAAAGTAGAATTAATAATCAAAATATATTGAACAATTTGTTATATGGTTTAGTTGGAGGTATAGTTGGCGGAATTGCTGTATATGTAATAATGGGAGGATTATAATGGAATACGGAATTGCTCTGGGGAGTGGTGGAATTCGAGGGATGGCTCATATAGCTTTATTGGAACATTTAGAGTTGAAATATAAAAATAATCCTGTTTCTATAAGCGGGTGTAGTGCAGGTTCTATAATAGGGGCATTGTATTCATTAGAACCTAATAGTAAACTGGTGATGAAGAAATTTAATTATATTATAAAACATTCATCAAAAGAAATAAATTATATAAAAAAGAATCTTGAAAATAAGATTACTGGTTTTGCTAAGTTATTATCTTCAAAGGGGATTTTAAATAATGATTTATTGTTTAAGCTTTTAAAACCATTATTTTATAAAAAACGCTTTTCAGATTGTAAAATACCCTTTGGTGTTGTAGCTGTGGATATAGATTCTGAAAATATCGAAGAAATAACAGAAGGATATATTTTGGATGCAGTTATGGCTTCATCAAATGTACCGGCAGCATTCACTCCAAAACTAATGGGTGGAATGACACTTTTAGATGGCGGTTTATTGGAAGAAGTTCCTATAAATCTTTGCAGAAAATTAGGAGCTAAATATGTAGTTGCTTCACATATTCCACAAAAAAATGATAAATTTAATGATGGATTGGAATACATAAACTATATTTCTTCTTTAAGTATAGACTATATTACAGAAGAAAAATTAAAACAGGCAGATGAAATTTATATATTTGATTCAATATATCAATGGTATGAATTTGAAAAATATGAAGAAATATATTTTGAAGCAAAAACAAAACTTGAAAGAAGTGAAGAACATGAATAGAATAAAAATAGCTGCTGGTGATATAAAATATGGTATTTATTGGAATTCTGGAATAATATCGCAATTTCTGCATCAGAATGTACCGGTTTTTCTGAGAGTTACAGGAGTCAGCGCTTTATTGCCATTTTTTATATCAAAATATAGAAAAAATTTTTTTGGTAAAATGATTGAATTCATACAAAACTCAAAAGTATTAAATCGATATTTTTTTAAAGATAAAATATATGAAAAATTATATAATCAGGCGATTGCATTATGGAAACTAAATAAAAGAAAACAATTTGAATTTGAATCTCATAAAGAATTAGAAAAGGAATTAAAGTCTTATTTTGGAAATACAAAAATAGGTGAATTAGGTGATTTTTTTCAGATTGAAAGTTATAATATTGAAAAAAAGGAAATATATAATTTTAATTTAGATGAATTGTATGTCGATGCTTTATTAGCATCATTTTCAACTCCACCCTTTTTAAAATATTATGAATATAATAAACAGAAATTAATTCCATCATCTGAAATATCATTATGTCCTTTAAATATTTCAGACATAGATATAATAACATCTTTAGAATGTTCGATGGTTTTACCGAATCCTAAAAATGGTGCTGAAATATTACTTTATTCATTTTTTTTGAGAAAAAAGAAATTATTTGATATAATTACTAAAGAGAAAGATATTTTGACTCCATTAAAAATATCCTTTCACTCTTTAAGTGGAGCAGCATATAATAATGCCAAAAAAATAGCTCAAACATGGATAAATAAAAATTTGGAGGTATAATAATGAAAAAAGTTTTTATAATGATTTTCATTCTGTCTTTTGTTATAATATCATATTCTTCTACCATACATGTAAGTGCAGATACTGTAAAAGGCGGAGATGAATTTTATGTATTGAAAAATAATGTTCAGGTTATTAAAGGAACTTTAGAAGTATTAACGGATTTAGCAACAGTTACACTTGTTAATGATGAATGGAGAAAATTGGCATCTGAAGGTGGTATTAAAATAAAAACAGATACAATGGAAGCAACAGCAGTATCTCTGGAATATGACTTAAAAAAAGATACAGGTTTATTAGAAGGGAATGTTGAAACTGTTATTATATTAGAAAACAATGATAAGAAAATATATATATATTGTGATGAAATTAATTTTGATAATAAAAATAAAACATATTCTGGAAAAATGAATTCAGAAAAAGAACTTGTAAAAATTATAAAAGATGATTATTTAATTTTTTCCAGATCTTTTGAATATGATGAGAATACAAAAATTTTGGTATTAAATAATAATGTAAAAATAACAAATCCGAAGAAAAAGATCGACATGGAAACAACAAAGGCAACATTCAAAACGGATAAAAATGAAATTTCTGCTAATAAAGTTAAATTAACTCTTGAAATAGAAGATAAGGAGGAGAATAAATGATAGATATAAAATTGATAAGAAGGAATCCTGAAATTATTATTGAAGCATTAGAAAAGAGAAATCATGAAACAGATTTAATTAACCAAATAAAAGAATTAGATGAAGTGAAAAGATCATTACAAACAGAGGTTAATGAATTACGTGCCAAAAGAAATGAATACTCAAAACAAGTTGCTAAATTAAAAGCCGCTGGTGATGTAAAAGAATTTACAAAAATCAAGGAAGAATCAAAAGAAATTGGTAATGAAATAAAAGAAATAGAAATGCAAATGAGAGATATAGAAGATAAAATACATATAAAATTATTACATATTCCCAACATTCCTGATGAAAGCGTACCTATTGGGAAATCAGAAGAGGATAATATAGAAATTAGAAAATGGGGCAAGATTCGTGAATTCGATTTTAAACCTAAAGCACACTGGGATTTAGGTCCTGAATTAGGAATGTTGGATTTTGAAAGAGCTTCTAAAATAAGTGGATCAAGGTTTTCAATATTAAAATCACAATTAGCAAGACTTGAAAGGTCATTAATAAATTTTATGCTTGATGTTCATACTAAAGAACACGGGTATATGGAAGTTTTACCTCCTCATCTGGTAAAAAGAGAAACAATGTTGGGAACTGGACAATTACCAAAATTTGAAGAAGAAGCTTATAACACAAAGAATGATGATTTGTTTTTAATTCCTACCTCAGAAGTTGCTCTTGCCGGAATGCATCAAAATGAAACATTGAGTTTTAAAGATTTACCATTAAAATATGTTGCTTATACGCCATGTTATAGAAGAGAAGCAGGAAGTTATGGGAAAGATGTAAGGGGTATGATAAGGCAACATCAATTTGATAAAGTAGAATTGTTCTGGTATACCACACCAGAAGATTCTGAACGAGCTTTGGAAGAGTTGACTTCTCATGCAGAAAGAATTTTACAACTTTTAGAATTACCATATAGAGTAATAACTCTGTGTAGTGGGGATTTAGGTTTTGCTGCAGCAAAAACATATGACCTTGAAGTATGGATACCAAGTTATAATGCATACAAAGAAATATCTTCATGTAGTAATGTTAAGGATTTTCAGGCAAGAAGAGGTAATACAAAATATAGAACAAGAAATAATAAAATGGAATATGTTCACACATTAAATGGTTCAGGACTTGCAATTGGAAGAACCGTTGTAGCAATAATGGAAAATTATCAATTAGCTGATGGAAAAATAAAAGTTCCAAAAGTACTTGTTCCATATATGGGAGTGGAGGTAATAGGCTAATGCCTAATGCTTTTTATGGCATATTTAATGAAAATAAGGTAATTCTTGATAAAGGTGAAACATCACATTTAAAAATCGTAAGATTAAAAGAAAATGATGAAATAAAGGTTTTTGATGGTAAAGGGAATATATATTATTGCATAATAGAAAAAATTAGGAAAAATGAGACTATTTGTCAGATAAAAACAAAAGAAACTTATATTAAAAAGTTAACCCCAGAGATAGACTTTTATATAGGAGCAAGTAAATTTGATAGAATGAAAATCTTAATAGAAAAATTAGTTGAATTAAGAGTAAACAATATTTATATATTTCACAGTAAAAAGTCACAGTTAAAATTTAAGACTATTGAAAAATTCAAAAAAACTATTATAGAAAGTTCTAAACAATCAGAAAATCCTGTTTTTCCAGAAGTTAAATTTTTCGATTTGAAAAATATTCAAACAATAAAAAATCCAATAATGTTGGATTTAACTTCAACAAAATCATTAAAAGATGAATTAAATCATATGTCTAAAGTAGAAAAAATTTCTATAATTTTAGGTCCTGATATGGGATTTACAGAAGAAGAAATTTTAAAATTACCTGAAAATAGAGTCAACCTTGGAGATACAATTATGAGATTTGAAACGGCAGGAATTTATACTATGAGTATACTGAATTATTTTTTTGATAGATTATATTGAAATTAAAATCTTTTTATTAAGAACTTTTCCCGCATATTTAGAGTCAAAAATAACAGACTCATAGATAGGAGGGGGAAAGTATGATGAAATCTTATGTAAAGTATTATGAGGAAACTAAAAAAGAATATCATGACATGTTGAATCATGCCAAAAGGCCTCAGGATGTTGTTGACGTATTTACAAAATATACATTGAATTTTTTGAAAAAGACATTTCCCGACAGAATTAAAGATGAACATTTAAATTATATTGTATTTGATGAAGAAACAGAAGAGGGTTATTCTTTTGAAGAGCCGTTAATGCAACTTTTAAAAGATGAATTTGAGACATCCGATTTACCATCAATATTAAGAAAAAAAGCTAAAGAAGCTAAAGATAGATATCTTCATATAATTAATGATAATGATAGAACAGGTACATTCAGGCTATCAAATAGTTCCAAAAATTATTAAATAAATAATAGAAAACACGGCGCAGGCCGTGTTTTTTATATAACAATATTATATATCTATCTAATTTCAATTTTTATATTAGGAGCGAATTTTTCTTTTCTTTTTTTTAAATAAAACTCTTTTTCATATATTTTTTTACCTCTTTTTAATATAACCAATTTACATTTTATAGGTTCTCTCTGACCATTATCATTATAATATACTACAAACGGTTTATAGATTCCTTTTTTCTTTTTATTAGTCAATAATGTATAATGTTCAGGACCATAACCATCTGTATCATCTCTATCCAGAATTCCTATTCCTTGTTTATTATTATAATAAATTTCGTTATTATCAGGTTCTATAACATGTAAATCTATATCTGCCTTTGATTTATCCCAAGTTAATTCAATCCATATTTCTTCTGAAACTGGTGGTTCGTAGTATATATTTATCTCTTTTTCACTTTCTGCTTGGAATGTTTTTGCACGTATTTTTATTGTATTTTTCCCATCCTTTAAAATGAATTCATAATTGAATTTTCCGTTTTTTAAAGGTATTACCCTGTGTAACCCATTTAGATACATATCTATTGTATTTCTATAATAGTCTTTAACTTTACCTTTTATTTTTATTATATTTTTATCAAATTTCTGATTATTTTTTGGATATTCTAATACTATTTCCGGTTTTTTTGATATAACTTCTACAAATGATTTTTGCGAATATAATATTGGAATTTCTATATCCCACATAACTATTTCATGAATGAAAATAAAACTATTGTTAATTGTTGATTTAAAAAGGTTTTCAGGTGATATTTTTATCTCTGAAAAATCATACTTTTTACATCTAATCACTTTTCCATCTATACTATTATCATAATAGACAGTAATATTACCATTAGTTTCGAAAACCAAACTCAATAAATGCCAACCCTCTTTTTCTATTTGGAAATATGTTCTATATTCTTTTCCATCTTTAAAAATATAATATTCATTATTTTTTATAAAAACTGCGAAATCAGAATAATCTTCATCAGCTTTCAGAATTGAAAAACCTTCATAAGGAATACTGAATTCTTTAAAATTAAACCAAGCTTCAACAGTTAATCCTTCAATTTCATCTGAAATATTTGAAAAAACATAAGATGCTAATAAAATAATCAAACTAACTAATATAATAATTTTTTTAATCATTTTTATCCTCCCTTTCCCTATTTATTTTTAGCATTAATGCTATTTCGGTATTTTTTGATAGGCCTCACTATTTGTATCCTCTAATTACAAAATCATCAAAATATGTAGGAATATCGT
>NZ_AZAY01000018.1 GCF_001021165.1 Marinitoga sp. 1197 | reverse complement strand
ACTCAAATACAATAAAAGATTTTGAATATATATTAGAAGAAGAAAATGGGATAAAATTGCATATATGGTTCATAAAAACTAATTTTGAAAATCCATCAAAAGTAAAATAATTCTATGTATGACTTTTTAGAAAAAATATTATCATTCATTAATATTTACAATAATAGCATCATCAGGAATAGATGTAAAAGCAGAAGAATTAACAAATTTAGTACTAAGCGACCTTGTAATAGACTTTGATGAAAGGATATATCTTTTTGAAATAAAAATAAACAAAAGCGCAAAAGAGGCACTAAACCAGATAAAAGAAAAGAAATATATATAATAGGGATAAACATAGATTCAGAAAAAAGGAATATTGAAAATTATATAATTGAAAAAATATAATACAAAAATCCCCGTTTTCGGGGATTTTGTTATAAAAATTTATCAATAATCTCATCAATAAAAGTTCTATCATCATCTTCTTTTCTATATTTTAAAATACAATTTAGGAAATATGTACAAATAAAAAGAATTATATTAATGAATATCTTCGCAGGAGGCGATTATATGACCAGAGGACTTTATTTTTCTACCATGGGTATGCTTGCTAATATGGCACAACTTGATAATATATCAAATAATTTATCTAATGCTGATACTACAGGATATAAAAAAGACGAAATAACCTTTAAAGCATATCTTGAAAAAGAATTCAGAAATTATAATTCAACTGACTTCAGCAAAGGTAGACATATTGGGTATATGGAAACCGCATTAATTTCAGATGAAACAAAACCAATAATGTCTCAGGGAAAAATCGAAGAAACAAATAATCCTCTGGATTTTGCAATATTTGGAGATGGTTTTTTTAAAATAGAAAGGAATTCTAAGATCTTTTACTCCAGAAATGGTGAATTTAAAAGAAATCAGGAAGGATTTTTAATAACCTCAGATGGTGACTATGTACTTGATATAAACAATAAACGTATTCAAATTCCTGAAAAGTTTAATGTTGATGAAAAGGGAAATATATATAACGGAAATCAGTTAACAGGCCAGAAAATTGCTGTAGTTAATCTTAAAAACCCTTCTAAATTCGGAATAAATCTCTTTACTGGTAATGAAATATCAACTGAAAATTATAAAATAATGCAGGGTGGTCTGGAAAAATCAAACGTAAATACTCTAAAGGAAATGATAAATTTAATAAATGCTAATAGAGCGTTTAATATATTAGAAAAATCCGTTCAAACTCAGGATTTAATGACTGGCAAGATCATAGAAAGCGCTCAAAGAATATAATCAATAATATAATTTCAAGGAGGAAAAAATATGTTAGTATCTCTTTATTCTGCATCAACTGGAATGATAGCACAACAACGAAGACTCGACACTATCTCTAATAATTTATCAAACGTAGACACGACAGGTTATAAGGCTCAAAGGATTGAGTTTCAGGATTTGTTATATACACCTATAAAAGAAGCTGGAACTCCAACAGCTCAAAACTCAACATTGCCAACAGGTGAATATGTAGGTCATGGAGTTAGAGTAGCTGCAACTAATAGAATATTCACACAAGGTAATATAGAACAAACTGGTGGAACTTTTGATCTTGCAATAATGGGAGACGGATTCTTTCAGATGCAATTACAAGATGGTAGAATTGCATATACAAGAGATGGCTCATTTAAAGTAGATGCTAATGGAAGATTGGTTAATTCAAATGGATTATTATTGGTTCCAAATATAACATTACCAACAAATGCTGAAAGTGTAAATATTTCACCAGATGGTATAGTAAGTGCAAAGCTCCCAGACGGAACAATACAAAATGTTGGTAATATTACCCTTGTTAGGTTTGTAAATCCAGCAGGATTAAAATCTATAGGAAATAATTTATATTTGTCCACTCCAGCATCCGGTGTAGCTACTGAAGGTATTCCGAATCAGGATGGGTATGGTTCAATTGAACAGGGATCATTAGAAAAATCCAATGTGGATGTTGTTAAAGAAATGGTCAATATGATCGTCGCACAAAGAACATACGATCTCAATGCAAGAGCGGTACAAACAGCAGATGATTTCTTAAGAACAGTTGGAACATTGAAAAGATAATAGAGGTTAAAGATATGAATATAGATATGAATATAATTGTTGATTATTCTTTGAGAATAGGTATAAGCATAATCGTTTTAATACTAACTAAATTTTTCTCTAAAATAACATACAAATCGATGATGAAAATAACTGAAAAAACTGGAAGATCAATAGCATACAAAAATACATCAAAAGTCTTAATAAATATATTCTATTACACGCTTGGAGGATTTATTATTTTATCTTTATTATTTAAGGATTTCATGCCATTTTTAACAGGTCTTGGAATATCTGGAGTTATCGTAGCATTTGCGATACAGGAACCGTTGTCTAATTTTATTTGTGGAATCCTTTTGATGTTTTCAAAAACAATAAAAGAAGGAGATGCTATTGAGGTAAATGACATTTCTGGAAGCGTTGATCAAATAGATTTGAATCATACAGTTATAAAAACTTTTGATGGAAAGCTCGTCAGAATACCAAATAAAACTATGTGGAACAGTTCAATAACAAACTATTGGCCATCAAATATCAGAAGAAGTGAGATTAATCTTGGAGTTTCTTATAATACCGATTTAACGAAATTTCTTGGATTGATAAATGAATATTTAAAAACATCACATTTAATTTACCAAGATAATGAGCATAAGCCTTTTATCTGGTTTTCAGGATTCAACGATTCTTCTATAGATTTTTCCATAAAATTCTGGTTAAAGAAAGATGATTATTTTGAAGGCACTAAAAAAATCGCTACAGAAATATTTGAATTATTAAAACTAAATAATATTGAAATACCTTTTACACAGATAGACATAAATATAAAAAGGGGCTAAAAATAAATGAGGCTGAAATTTTCAGCCTCATTTATTTTTAGATTTGTTTAAAAGTTTAGCATCTGCAATACCATATAATTATATAAAATAAAAAAAATGTTACAATAATTTCATCTAAACAGTTGACATATATATGTATTATGTATATAATAAAAGTAGACATATATATAAAAAACATATAGAAAACGGAGGTGAATGACATGGCATATTATGATGATAATTATGGATATGGAAGAGGATTCGGTAGAGGAATGGGACATGGTTATGGTATGGGAAGAAGAATGGGAGCAGGATTTGGAAGAGGTTTTGGTAGGGGACGTGGCTTTGGTAGAGGCTTTGAATATGGAGCAGGAAATTATGACGAATATTACAGGCCATCAGATGAAAAAGCTATGTTATTAGATTATAAGAGATATCTTGAAGAAGAAATGCGTTTTGTCGAAGAAAGATTAAGAGAACTTGATAGATATTCTCAAGGGGGTGAAAGGTGATGCCAGGCTTTGATGGAACAGGCCCAATGGGAACAGGACCAGTCGGAAGAAGATTGGGGCCATGTGCAAATCCAGGATATATTGCTCCAGTTTCACCAGTATATAGATGGGTGAGACCTTTTAATAATGCATTTTATGGATTCAGAAGAGGTTTTGGCATGGGACGCGGTTTTGGTAGAGGTTTTGCCGCCGGATATGGTAGAGGTTTTGGTAGGGGACACGGAAGAAATTGGTGGTAAAAATATTTTAATCGAGGGTTGGTTTCCAACCCTCTTTTATAAGTATTTAATATAATATATCATTTTTGTATATATAGTGGTATAATATATATGAATAATTGAACAGGAGGAAAAGAACGTGAAAATTACTATATTAAGTGGAAAAGGTGGAACAGGTAAAACAACTGTCTCTACCAATTTAGCATACACGCTATCAAAAATATACAATGTTCAGTTATTAGATGTTGATGTTGAAGAACCAAATGATCACTTGTTTTTTGATATAAATTTTGAAAAAGAGGAAAGTGTAGATATTTTATTACCTATAGTAGATAATAACGCATGTATAAAATGCGGGGAATGTGCTAAAGCATGTCAGTTTGGTGCTATTTCTGTATTTCCAACAGGAACAATGGTATTTGAAAGCCTATGTCACGGTTGTGGAGCATGTGCTATGGTTTGCCCTGTAAATGCTATTAAAGAAGAACCTAAAAGTATAGGTAAAATAAAATTAGGAAAAATAAATGAAAATTTAAAATTTGGAATGGGTCTTTTAAATATAGGGGAACCTTCAGGTGTAAGGATTATAAGACAATTAAAAAAGCATATAGATAGATCTTCAGATATTGTATTAATCGATTCACAACCTGGAACATCTTGTCCTGTGGTGGAAAGCTTAAGAAACACAGATTTTGCTATCTTAGTGACGGAACCAACAACATTTGGACTACATGACTTAGCACTTGCTGTAGATTTAGTAAAAGAAATGGGCATACCTGCAGGCATTGTTGTAAATAGAGATACAGGTAAAACAAATATGATAGATGAATATTCTAAAAAAGAAAATATTCCTATAATATTAAAAATACCTTTTGATAGAAATATAGCAAAATTATATTCAGAAGGAAAAATATTCTCTCAGTATTTACCAGAATGGGAAGAAAAGTTCAAAAAGGCCTTTGAAACCATAAAGGGGATGATTATATGAAGCAATTAGCTATAGTCAGCGGAAAAGGTGGAACAGGTAAAACAACCTTAAGTTCTTCCTTTGGAGCTCTATTAAATAACGCAGTCCTTGCTGATTGTGATGTTGATGCTGCTAATTTGAATCTAATGTTCAATGGTGAATTAAAAGAAAAATATGATTATTATGGTGGAAAAAAAGCTATAATAGATCAAAATAAATGCGATAAATGTGGTATTTGTAAAAATATCTGCCGATTTGAAGCTATAACCTTTGAGAATGGTATATATGATGTAGATCCATATGCATGTGAAGGCTGTAATGCATGTGTTATAGCTTGTCCTCAAAATGCTATAAAACTAGAAACTGCATTATCTGGAGAATATTATTATTCATCACTTAATGATGAAAAAGATATTGTTCATGCTAATTTAAACCCTGGAGAAGAAACCTCTGGTGGATTAGTAGCAGAAGTTAGAAAATTAGCCATGAATAAAGCCCAGGAAAAAAATAAAGATATTGTATTAATCGATGGCGCTCCTGGTATTGGATGTCCTGCAACTTCATCTATAACAGCAACAGATTATGTTGTTATAGTAACCGAACCAACAACGTCGGGATTACATGATTTAAAAAGGATTGTAGAAACAGTAAGACATTTTAGAAGAGATTTTGGTGTTGTAATTAATAAATATGATTTAAATTCTATTGTAAGTAAAGAAATAATAAATTACTGTATAAGCGATGGAATTGAAGTACTCGGTGAAATTCCTTTTGACGAAACAGTAGAAAAATCAAACTTAGAAATAAATCCTGTTGTTAATTATGAAAATAGTTCAGCTGCAAAAGCAATTAAAGATATATTCAATAAGGTAATGCAAAAATTAAAATAAATTATGGAGGTGTTATTATGAAATTGGCAATACCATCACAAGGAAAAACATTAGACTCATTAAGCAACGATAGGTTTGCAAGAGCCGAACTTTTTGTAATTTATGATTTAGAAAAAAACGAAATTGTTGAAATAGTAGAAAACACAGCAAATGAAGCACATGGCATGGGGCCAAAAGTATCGCAAATGTTAGCAGAAAAAGGTGTTAATATATTAATATTGGAAAGTGTTGGAAAAAATGCCTTCGAAGTTTTAAAAGCTGCAGGAATAGAAGTTTATTTAACAAAAAAAGATACATTAGCTAACATAATTGAAAATTACAAGAATGGAAAATTAGAAAAAGTAGAAAGTGCAACACATTAAGGAGTTGAGATAATGAAAATAGCATTTGGAACAAAAGATGGAATACATATAAATGATGAACATTTCGGACATTCTGAAATATATGTTGTATATGATTATGACGGAAACGAATTTAAAAAAATAGAAGAAATAAAAAACCCATATGCGGAAACCCATATGCACGCAAAAGCAGAAGAGATAAAAGAATTTTTAGGTCATTGCAAAGTCTGGGTAGGGAATTCAATGGGAAAAGGTTCCATGATAAAGCTCGATAAATGGGGATACAAACCTTTAATAGTTGAATCAAAAACAGTTGAAGATGCATTAGAAGAAGTTAGATATATGTTAGCTGGAGAAGTAGAATAATCTCCTGGAGGTGATAACATGCCATGGATAAAAGAAAATGAATGTGTAAAATGTAAAATATGTGTAAATGTATGTCCTGTTGAAGGAGCAATAACTTTAAAAAATGATGGTTATCCATACATAAATAATGACATTTGCACAAGATGTGGATTGTGTATGGAAAAATGTCCTAAAAATGCTATAAGACCAAACTCTGAAAACCCGGCAATGCGTGGCATGGGTAGAGGCAGAGGAATGGGTCGCGGCATGGGTAGAGGATTAGGAAGAAATAGGGGATTTTAAAAAAGAAAAGGGGTGATTTTTCTTGAAATTTGGAAATTTTGAAACGAAAAATCATATATTTATGGCTCCAGTAAAAACAGCATTAGCCACACCAAAAACAGGATTTATTACAGACGAACAAATAGCATACTACGAAAGAAAAGCAAAAGGTGGAGTTGGCACAATTATCTTAGAACCAATAGCGGTTTTACCTTCAGGTAAAGAACACCCAAAACAAACTATGTTAAATACAGATGAACACATAACAGGATTGAAAAAATTAACTAACGCACTTCATAAACACGAAACAAAATTAATTGTACATCTTAATCACGCTGGAAGAGCTGCAAACCCAAAAGCATCAGGTGAAGTTTTATCATCATCATCAATCAAATGCCCTTCTACAGGTCAAATTCCAAGAGAATTATCAGAATATGAAATAAAAAATATAATCGATGCATTTAAAGAAAATGCATTAAGAGCTCAGAAAGCAGGTGTTGATGGAATCGAGATTCAATTTGGACACGGGTATATAGTTCATCAATTTTATTCTGAAAGACTGAATAAAAGGGATGATGAATATGGAAAAAATAGATTCAAATTTGCCAGAGAACTCCTATCTTCTATAACATCAGAGCTCAAAATCCCTTTGTTTATCAGAATTTCCGGAAGTGAGTTTGTGGAAAATGGAATAACAAATGATGATTTAAAAACAATATTTGCTCTAGCAGAAGAATTTAATGTTTCTACAATTCATGTTGGGTGGGGAAATGCATGTGATTCAGCTCCATGGTATTATAATCATATGTCATTACCAACAGATATAATGGATAAAAAGTTAATGGAAATAAGAGAATTAACTTCATTGCCATTAATAGCCGCAGGTAGAATGCATAAAAATGAAAGATACAAAAAATTAGTGAAAGATAAAATAGTAGATGGTGTAGTCTTTGGAAGACAATTAATTATTGATCCAGACTTTCCAAATAAAATATTATCAAATTCTGATGATTATTTAAGATGTGGTAGTTGCTTACAAGGATGTCTTGGAAATGTAAAAGCAGGAAAACCAATAGGTTGTATAGCAAATCCAGAATTACATAAAGAATTTATTGTTAACATTGAAAATAAGAAGAAAATAGCAATAGTCGGTGCAGGTCCAGCAGGATTATTTGCTGGCTTATACTTAAAGAAAAAAGGTTACGATATAACTATCTTTGAAAAAAATGCATATTTAGGTGGTCAATGGGTATTAGCATATAAATCGCCTGGAAAAATGTCCATGAAGGATACATTAGATGATTTAATAAAAAAAGCAGAAAAAGAATTAACTATAAAAACAAATACAGAGGTTACAGCAGAAACTTTTAAAAACAGTTCTTTTGATGCAATTATTGTGGCAACTGGTGCAAACCCATTTGTCCCTCCTATTAAAGGATTAGAAAATTACATTACAGGCTTCGATTTCTTTGAAGGAAAAGAAATAAATGGTGAGAGGGTATTAATAATTGGCGGAGGTTTAATAGGATTAGAAGTTGCTGAAGCATTGGTTAAAGAAAACAAGAAAGTTACTGTTGTTGAGGCGTTAGATGAAGTTGGAAGAGGAATGGAAATAGTGGCAAGCAAATTATTTAAGAAAAATTATGCTCCAAAAATATCTATTTATACAAAAACTATAGTAAAAGAAATTAAAGGGAAAGAAGTATTCGTTCAAACCAAAGAAGAAGAAGTTTCTTTAGGTGAATTTGATGATATTGTAATTACGGCAGGCACAAAACCAGATAATAAACTATATGAAGAATTATCAAAAGAATTAGATAATGTATATTTAATAGGAGACGCATTAAAAGTTGGACAAATAATAGACGCATCAACTGAAGGCTTTGAATTAGCAATGAAAATATAATTAAAATAATTAATCTCCTGCTTCGTGCGGGAGATTTTTTCCTGAGTTTGACCGTTGTTTTTTTCTAATTCTAATTCGAGTGTTCTTTGTATTATGTAAGATATGAAACTCTTTACAATATGACCTTTTATTTTTTTTGTGTCCAGTGAAATATTGGTTTTATCGTATCAAACGAAATCTCTGATTTAATTCAATAAAAATAAAACCGGGAATTTCCCGGGTTTTATTTCAAATGAACATTATTGCTCCTCTATTTTTTATGTATCTTATATACCTTTTCATTAATTTGTTTAAATCCAAGCTT